>NZ_JBKEVB010000007.1:0-130281 GCF_056356875.1 Bifidobacterium sp. LH_426 | reverse complement strand
CGTTCAAAGGGGATTCCCTTTGATAATTGAAGATTTGCGGCGGTCATAGCCCAGGAGAGACGCCCGGTCCCATTCCGAACCCGGAAGCTAAGACCTGGCACGGCGATGGTACTGCACCCGAGAGGATGTGGGAGAGTAGCACGCCGCCGCACCACAACGAACAGGACCCCCGGTCGAGCCACACGGCTCCCGGGGGTTTTCGCATACCCGGACCCACCCACCACACGCGCCCCCGCCGGCACGCCGGCGGACCACCCTCCGACGCGCGTGCCGCGCGCCACCTCCCGCCAGCGGGAGGACAACACGCCCCCGCCGGCGGGGGCTCCCGGCGAAGCGGGCGGGGGTGGACCGGCACGGACGACCACCACCCGCCACGCGCCCCGGACCACCCTCCGGCGCGCTGCGCGCGCCACCTCCCGCCAGCGGGAGGAACACCACACGCCACGGGCGCGCACATGCACGCCCCCGCCGGCGGAGGTGGGAACGAATCTAGCGATCCAGACGGAAGCCTTGGGCGGCGGCCTTGGGGAGGAGTGATTTGCCGCTCACGTCCTGCGTGCCGACCTTGGCGATCTGGTCGCTGAACGCGTCCACCGGGCGGTCCGTGTTGCGCAGGTCGTAGTATTTGTGCACGGTCGCGTCGAAATCATCAATGCCGGACAGCACGGCGGCATCGGAACCAGCCGCCGAATCATCGGCCGGGTACGTGTTTTCGAAGAACTGCATCGTGCGCGGCATGCGCGGCTTCAACGCCGGCTCCTGATCTGGCTTGCCGATCGCGATCGCCAGCACCGGGTACGTGTATTCCGGCAGCTTGCACACCTCGATCAGACCGGGGATGTCGTTGAGTACGGAGCCCAGAATCACGCAGCCGAGGCCCAGCGAGTTCGCGGCGGTCTCCATCGCGTGCAGGGCGAGTACGGCATCGTTTTGCGCCTGCGTGAAACGGTAGCTGGAGGTCAGCGTCCACGCGTCACTGTGCGTGTCGACGCCTTTGCGCTCGGCGATCAGCGCGTTGCGATGTTCGTCGATGATGAACAGATAGAGCAGCGGCGCCTGCGCGATATACGGCTGATGACCGAACTCGGCGAACTTCGCCTTGATCGCCGGATCGGAGATGCGGATCGCCGACCAGTCGTTGAGATACTGGCTGGAGGCGGCGCGCTGCGCGACCGTTTCCAGCGTGATTCGGGTATCGTCGTCGATCGCCTCGTCCTTGAAGGCGCGGATCGAACGGCGGTTCAACAGGGTTTCGATAGTGCTGTTAGTGACCATGGCTCCCATTGTCGTACCGCCGCTGGCCAAGTACAAGTATGACGGGCTCGGGTATGCCGTCAGCTGTAACCCCCCTCAGTCCGACTGCGTCGGACAGCTCCCCTATCAGGGGAGCAGGCAGGATAAGGCATCTGAACTGCGCCCCCTTCAGGGGGAGCTGGCGCGCGGAGCGCGACTGAGGGAGCTCCTTCCGTCAGTGACGATGCAACCGGTCGACGATCGCTTCAGAGCCGCGGTTCGAGACGTGGGAGACGAACGCGCCGAACGCTGCGGACAGTGCGGTGAACAGCAGTTGCATGAGGAATCCCTGCGGCGCGTCGGCGGCACGGCCGCGACGCATGTTGCGACGGGAGATGCCGTGATTCCAGATGGTCTGGAACAGTTTGCCGCCGACGAATCCCGCGATGGACGGCAACGCCCATTTCACGATCTTGTCGCCCAGGGAGTCGGGGTCGTTCAACCGGTGTTCGCGCATCGCGTCGACCTTCTCGTCGATGCGATGGAACGCGTCGACCATCCGGTCGGCCGACGACGGTCCCGCATGCGCTCCGATACGCTTCTCATCACTCATGCCTACCAGTCTACCGGCGGTTGTCGGCGGCGCCTCGACGAAACGAGCGTACGCTGCAGGATACGCTGCCGGATACGGCCGGATACGCTGCCGGATATGACGGCGTGATGCAACGGTGCACCGCGAAATCGACCATCAATCGAACAGTCGGCGGCGATCCGGTGGAGTCGGGAGCGTTCACGGGCTACAGTGGGAGGCATGAACAATCATCTTTCGGACGGCACTGTGGCCGTCGACGCGTCCCGCGGCGGCACCGGATACCTGGTGCTCCTGCGCCACGGGCAGACCGCATGGAGCCAATCGGGGCAGCACACCGGACGTACCGACATTCCACTGACCGAGGTCGGCAGGCAGCAGGCCGTGGACGCGGGCAAGCGTCTCAAGGCCGCGTTCCCCGGCGGATTCGACGAGGGGTGCGTGTTCTCCAGCCCGCTCGTGCGCGCGCATGAGACGGCCGTGCTGGCCGGTTTCGAGCATCCCGGCACGTTGGACGGCATCGCCGAGTGGGATTACGGATGCGCGGAAGGCCGCACGCGTCAGCGGATCAGCGAACTGGCCGGATTCCAGTGGGACGTGTGGCGTGACGGTCCGCGGTCGCTGCCGGAGTCGATGCAGGGCGACTGGACGGAGACGCTGCCGGACGGTCGGCAGGTGCCGGTGCATGAAGGCCCGGGCGAGACCGTGGAGGAGGCGGCTGCGCGTGCGCGTGGCGCTATCGAAGAGGTGCTGCCGCTGCTCGAGTCGGGGCACAACGTGCTGTTCGTCGCGCACGCGCATATCCTGCGCATCCTCACGTCGCAATGGCTAGGTGTCGAACCGCGGTTCGCGCGCCTGCTGCGGCTCGACACGGCGCACTACTGCGTGCTCAGCAAGTACAAGGGCGACAACGTCATCGAACGCTGGAACTGCTAGCGCCGTCCTGTACTGGATCGGACGACGAGTTGGGCGGACAGCGTGCGGAACCGGTCGTTCGGCGTCCGATCGTGGATGAGGTCGAGCGCCATGCGGGCGGCGATGTGCGCGGTTTCGACCGGGTCCTGCCGGATCGTCGTCAGTCCGATGTCGTCGGCGTAGAAGCTGTCGTCGTAGCCGATGACGGACACGTCGCCGGGCACGGCGAACCCGTTGCGTTCCAGCTGGAAGATGAGCGGCAGTGCGATGCCGTCCTCCTGACAGGCGATGGCGGTGGGCATCGTCGGCAGGCTCATCAGCTGCGTGACCACGTTGCCGATCTCGTAATGGCCGTCCTCGTCGACCTGACATTCGATGGCGCGCGGTTCGACGCCGTTCCTGCGGCAGTAGTCCATGAACCTGTCGAAACGGCCGCGCACGGAGAAGCTAAGAGAGACGTCACGGTTCGTCGTGATGTACGCGATGTCGCGGTGTCCGAGCGTGAGCAGGTGACGTGCGGCGAGCGTCGCGCCCTGCGCGTCGTCGATGGTGACGGATGCGGCGAACCCGTGCTGTTCGGAGTCGGCGGAGTTGATGCCGATGATCGGCACGTCGATCGACGTGAGCTGCGCGGTTTCGGTGGCGTCGATGTCGAACGAGACGACGATGACCGCGTCGGCGTTGCGGCGCACCGGCAGCATCTCGAAGAACTCGCGCCGCTCCTCGATGCTGGAGATCTGGAAGATCGAGATGTCGTAGCCTTCCGCGTGGAGCACGTCGTTGAGCCCTTCGATCACGGAGGCGGTGAACCACATGCGGATGTGGCCGCTCATCAGCACGGCGATGCGCAGCGACCTTCCGGATTTCAGTGCGGCGGCGGAACGTGACAGGGAGAAGTTGAGTTCGTCGGCGAACCTGAGCACGCGTTCGCGGGTTTTCGCCGACACCAGATCGGGTCTGGTGAACGACCGCGACACCGTCGAGATGGAGACGCCCGCCGCCTTGGCGACATCCTGGATGCTGCTGTTCATGCGAACCCCCTTGTCAACGGTTCTTTGCCAACAAATCCGGTGTTAATGGAAACAATCGAAACGTGTCCAGCTTACACGCATGGATCGGGCGAAAACGGGGAACGACGCCCCGCCGTCACCCGATCCATACGTCGCCGGACGCTGCCGGAACATCGCCGGACCGTCAGGACAGGATCCAGACGCTCACGTCCCGCGGCAGCCTGCCGTCGTCGGTCAGGTCAGCGGAGGCGAGCACGATCTCGCCGTCCGGCAGCGTGACCGGTTCGGCGCCGAAGTTCGTGATCGAGATGAGCGTGCGCGTGGCGCCGGCCGCCGTCGCGCCGTCGTCCGCGCTCGCGGCCGGACGGCGGTAGGCGATCACGTCGGCGCCCATGTCCACCCAGTCGAAGGTGGACGTGTCGCCGGTGGCGGTGAGCAGCTTGGCGCGCAGTGCGAGGATCGTACGGTACAGGCTGAGCATCGACGTGTCGTCATGCTCCTCCTTGTCCGCGGCGAAGTCGCGGAACCACAGGGGCTGCGGCAGGTGCGGTGCCGCGGCGGGCGTGCCGTCGGCCTTCTCGCGCGGCGAGAAGCCGAACGACGTGCCCGCGGCGAACCGGTCGCTCCACTCGGCGTGCGCGGCGGGCGTGCCGTCGCCGGACTCGTCCGCGACCCACGGCAGCGGCACGCGGCAGCCGTCGCGGCCCTTGTCGGTGGCGGCGCGACGCGTGTTGAACGCGGTCGGATCCTCAAGACGGTCCCACGGGATGTCCGCCACCTCGAACAGGCCGAGCTCCTCGCCTTGGTAGACGTAGATGCCGCCCGGCAGACCGAACTCCATGAGCGCGGCGGCGCGGGCGCGCTTCGTGCCGAGCGCGCGGTCCTCGACGTACGTGGAGCCGTCGCGCACCAGCCAGTCGTGTGCGAGCTGGTGGTAGGGCGCGTTCGGCACCTGCGGCAGACCGTAGCGGGTGGGGCTGCGCGGCACGTCATGATTGTTCATCACCCACGTGGTGGTCGAACCGTGCGTGGCCGCGGCCGCGCCGAGACCGCCTTCGATGGCGGCGCGAATCTCGTCCGGCAGCCATGCGGCCTTCGCGAAATCGAAGTTGAAGCACTGGCCGAGCTCGTCGGTGGAGGCGTACAGGTGCTGGTGTTCGGGCACGACCCACGCCTCGGCGACGGCGAAACGCGGCGGATCGTAGCGGTCGAACACCTCGCGGCGCCACTCGCGGTAGATCTCATGCACCTCGTGACGGTCCCACAGCGGGCTGGTGAAGTCGTGGCACAGCTGGTTCTGCACGTCGTTCGCGGCCATGTCCGCCAGCGGCGTGGAGTCGAGGTCCTTGGCGAGGCCGTGGGCCACGTCGATGCGGAAGCCGTCGGTGCCGTGGTCGGCCCAGAAGCGCAGGGTCTTCAGGAATTCGGCGTGGATGTCCGGGTTGTTCCAGTTGACGTCCGGCTGCTGCTTGGCGAACAGGTGGAGGTACCACTGGCCGTCGGGCACGCGCGTCCACGCGGGGCCGCCGAACATGGACTGCCAGTCGTTCGGCGGCAGTTCGCCATGTTCGCCGCGCCCCTCGCGGAAGATGTAGCGGTCGCGCGCGGGGGAGCCGGGAGCGGCGGCGAGGGCCTCCTGGAAGAAGACGTGCTTGTCGGCGGTGTGGTTCGGGACGATGTCGACCATCACCTTGATGCCGGCCTTGTGCGCGGCGGCGACCATCGCGTCGAAATCGTCCATCGTGCCGAGCCGCGGGTCGACGTTGCGGTAGTCGATGACGTCGTAGCCGCCGTCGGCGAGATCGGACGGGTAGAACGGGCTCAGCCAGATCGCGTCCACGCCGAGCTTCTCAAGATAGTCCATTTTCTCGGTGACGCCGGCGATGTCGCCGAGTCCGTCGCCGTTCACGTCCTTGAAGCTTCGCGGGTAGACCTGGTAGACGACTGCCTGCTTCCACCAGTCCTCATGCATGTTGTTCGCGGTCATGCGGTTCCTTTCCTACTTGACGGCGCGCGGTCGCGACACTGCCGACAACGCGGTTTGCAAACGATTGCATTACCGTATCGTACACCATAATTCATCGTAATTCACCTTCGTTCACGCCGTGTTCGCCTCCTCTCCGCCGAGTCGTGGTCTGGCGGGCATAGATTGCCCGATGACACCGTTGGCAGTACTCATTCGGCAGTACCTACGGAGGAAGAAGAGGAAATCATGGACATCAAGCACATCGCGAGGGCGGCCGTAGCGGCGCTGACCTCGGTCGCGGCGCTCGGCGCGCTCACCGTGCCCGCCGCGTTCGCGCAGGACGGCAAGCAGGTCGCGGATCTCGCGCAGCACGGCGGCGCGCAGCGCATTGCCGCCATCGGCTCCGCCAAGGCCAAGAACGTCATCCTGTTCATCGGCGACGGCATGGGCGACTCCGAGATCACCGCCGCCCGCGACTACCTGCATGGCGCGAACGGTTCGTTCGACGGCCTCGACAAGATCGGCCAGCCGGGCGCGCTCGGCGACACGAACGCCGGAACCGGCCAGTACACCACGTTCTCGCTCGGCTACAGCTCCGACAACGGCAAGTACCCGAAGGCCGGCGGCGTCAACGACAAGCCGGGCGTCATCACCCCGGTCACCGACTCCTCCGCCTCCGGCTCCAGCTGGGCCACCGGCACCAAGACCTACAACAACGCCGTCGACGTCGACATCTACGGCAACCCGCAGCTCAACCTGTTCGAGCTCGCCAAGGCCGCCGGCAAGACCACCGGCAACGTGACCACCGCCGAGATCCAGGACGCCACCCCGGCCGTGCTGGAATCCCACTCCACCGAGCGCTCCTGCTACGGCCCGCAGGGCAAGACCGACGGCAGCAGCAACAACGCCGCCAAGCAGTGCCGCGCCGAACAGCTCAAGGAGAACGGCGGCATCGGCTCCATCTCCGAGCAGCTGCTCGACACCCGCGCCGACGTGACCATCGGCGGCGGCGCCAAGTACTTCCGCCAGACCGCGCAGGCCGGCGAATACCAGGGCAAGACCCTGTGGGATCAGGCCAAGGCCCGCGGCTTCCAGACCGTCGAGAACAACGTCGACGACTTCGCCAAGCTCCAGTACAAGGAGAACCAGCCGATCCTCGCCCTGCTCGGCGACGGCAACCTGCCCACCGAGTTCCAGGCCACCCCGGCCCTCGACCAGAAGGCCACGATCGCCCGTGGCCCGCTCCAGTGCCGGGTGAACGACGGTTGGCTCGGCAACAAGACCGCTGACGGCAACTCCGCCTCCCTCGCCGACATGACCAACAAGGCCCTCGACGTGCTCAAGGCCAACCCGAAGACCAGCGAGAACGGCTTCTTCCTGCAGGTCGAAGGCGCGTCCATCGACAAGCAGGACCACGCCGCCAACGCCTGCGGCCAGATCGGCGAGACCGACGACCTCGACAAGGCCATCTCCGCCGCCATCAGCCAGGTCGACCTGTCCAACACGCTCATCATCGTGACCGCCGACCACGCGCACACCAGCCAGATCGTCAACGAGCCGCCGGCCTACGCGCTGAGCACGATCCTCAAGTCCCCGGTCGACGGCGCCCAGATCGTCATCTCCTACGGCACCGCCACCCAGGCCGATCCCGACGCGTCCGACCCCTCCAAGGGCTACAACGACGGCGGCATGGAGCACACCGGCACCCAGCTGCGCATCGCCGCCTCCGGCCCCGGCGCACAGCGCGTCATCGGCCTGACCGACCAGACCGACAACTTCTACACGATCGCCGGCGCGCTCGGCCTCGCCACCACGACCGAAGACCAGAAGGCCCTGTCCCAGAACGCCAGGGTGGACGTCGTCACCCGTGACGGCAAGTACTACGCCGACCTGACCGGCTTCAACGGCGACGCGGTCGCCGCCTACGAGCTGCGCGACGGCGCCACCAACCAGGTGATCGCCGCCTCCAACAACAGCACCCCGGTCTCCGGCGTGCGCGTCGCCCCCGGTCAGACCACCGAGATCCCGCTGAACCTCACCGAAGGCAAGACCTACCGTCTGACCGTCACCGGCCGCCAGTCCGGTGCCGTGGCCGCCCCCGAGTTCACCGCCCCCGCCGCCGGCGCCGCCAACAAGAGCGACGGCAACGACAACGGGAACGCGGCCGCCGGCAACGGCGCCCTCATCGCGCAGGGCCAGGCCAAGCTCGACCGCGGTTCCGCCAACGGCTTCGGTCCGCTCGGCAAGACCGGCACCGCGATCGCCGGCGTGATTCTCCTCGCGCTCGTCCTGATCGCCGCCGCCCTCACCGTCAAGTTCGCGAAGGCCCGTCGCTGAAGCGGATTGTCGCGACTGATCGACTGAGTAAATGAGTGGAGCCTTGGGGTATGTCCCCAGGGCTCCACTTGTTTTGTCGCGTGGAAACCCCCTCAGTCGGCCTACGGCCGCCAGCTCCCCCTCAAGGGGGCGCAGAGAATGGCCATGCGCCCGCGCATGTCAGTTTGCCTTGCGCCCCCTGTAGGGGGAGCTGTCCGGCGAAGCCGGACTGAGGGGGTGTCCGCCACGAATCACCGCAGAATCGCGAAGGATTGCGGCGGGAGAGTCAGAGTGCCGCCGGCGATTGTCGGGTTGCCGAGCGCGAGTGCGATCGTGCGTCCGCCGTCATCACGTGGAGGCACGTCGATCGTGACGGTGCCATGGCCGGGATTCATCGCGACGATTACGTCATCGGCGATCACGTCGCCGCCGGAACATCCGCCGGGAACGTCGCGGCGCGCGCCGGCGGCGTCCGCCTCGCCGACGTCGCGCGCGACGCGGCGGAAGGCGAACGCACGGCCGCCGTCGCGGCCTGCGACCACCTCGAAACCGGCGTCCGCGCGCAACGCGGGGCACGCGTGACGGAACGCGAGCAGCGTGCGCAGCCAATGCCACAACGATTGCGGATCGGCCTGCGCCGCCGCGACGGTAGGCGCGTCCGGCGACGGGTCGACGGGCAGATACAGGTCGGCGACGCCGCTCTCGGAATCGGCCGGTGCGGCGGAGAAGCCGAGATTCGGGGCGCCCGCATCCCACTGCATCGGCGTGCGGCTGCCGGTGCGGATGTAGCCGCCCTCATGCGTGGGCAGCGGGCGGTAACGCATCGCGATCTCGTCGCCGTAGTAGACGAACGGGCAGCCGGGCATCGTCAGCAGCATGCCGTACGCAACCTTCAGTTCGCGCTCGGTCAGACGCTGGCCGACGCGGATCGTGTCGTGATTGCAGGTGATGAGGTCGAACAGGCCGCCCGCGCGCTCGCAGTCGGCGAGCTGCGGCAGATACTGGTCGAGGAACGGCTTGATCGCCGCGCCGGAATCCGCGTTGAAATAGCTGGCGTCGCCGTCACGCACGAGCGGGGTGTCGGTGTTGCGCAGCAGCATGTTGTAGCCGTTCGGCCAGCCGCCCCACCGCCAATCGAGGTAGAAGTCCATGTCGAAGCCCGCCTGCATCGACTCGTAGGGACGTCCCCATTCGGCGACGAACGCGGCTTCGGGGAATTCGGGGCGGATCTGCGCGAACATGTGCTGCCATGTGCGGATCGTGAACGGTTTGCCGTCGTCGTGCTTGACGAGACTGTCGGACATGTCGACGCGGAAGCCGTCCGCGCCGCGGGAGAGCCAGAAGCGCATCACGTCGAGCATCGCGTCGCAGGTGGCGAGGGCGTCCGGGCCGAGCGCCGGCTTCTGCCACGGCTGCTTCGGATGCGCGAACCCGTAGTTGAGCGCCGGCTGGCATTTGAAGAAGTTCAGGATGTACGTGCCGTCGCGCTCGGCCTCGCCGCCGACGAACGGCAGCCCGTCGCCGCCCGCGATCCAGCAGTCGGTCCAGATGTAGCGTTCGGACACGTTGATCGGGGGTGCGGGGGATGGCTGTGGGCTTTGTGTTGCCGGTCTTTGTGTTGCCGGTCTCTCCCCCACCCGCTTCGCGGGAGCCCCCTCGTCAGAGGGGGCCGAAGAAGGGGGCGCCGGGACGGTGCGGTCGGCGTAGGCGGCGCGGGTGCTGGCTTGGAACCAGGGGTGCTCCTCGCTGGTGTGGCCGGGGACGAGGTCGAGCAGGACGTGCATGCCGCGCGCGTGCGCCTCCTCGAACAGCGTGACGAGGTCCTCGTTCGTGCCGTAGCGCGGTGCGACCTTCGTGTAGTCGCGCACGTCGTAGCCGGCGTCCTTGAACGGCGAATCGTAGCAGGGGTTGATCCACAGCGCGTTGCAGCCGAGGTCGCGGATGTAGTCGAGCTTCGCGGTGATGCCCGGAATGTCGCCGATGCCGTCGCCGTTCGTGTCGTTGAACGACTGCGGGTAGACCTCGTAGAAGACCGCGTCGGCGAGCCATGCGGGGCGGGCGTGTCGTATTGCTTCGACCATGAGGACTCCAATGTTCAGGCGGTTTCTCGTCGTTGACCAACGATTGCAATTCTAGCAGGGAAACGCGAAATGCGAACGTATGCAGAAATAGTGCTACACTGTGAGCCAACGATGTTCCGCAGCGTTGCAAATACAAGACATCCCAGCGCCCCAAAGCCGCGGTGTTAACGTATTCAGCGTAAGTGTCAATATGGCATTGCAAACGTGGTCATCGTGAAGTTGGAGATCCGACCGAGCAGGAAAGGAATGATCGAAGATGATCAGTTGGAAGAAGAGGATCGTCGGACTCGTCGCCGTGACCGCCATGCTGGTGCCGCTCGCCGCATGCGGTTCCGATTCGGGGGATTCCGCGCAGAGCGCCGACGGCGGTGCCGTGACGCTGAGCGTCTGGGCCCCGCAGGAGGACCAGGACGGCAACGACTCGTGGCTGAGCCAGGTCGAGAAGGGCTTCGAAAAGGCCCACCCCGAATACCAGATCACGTGGAAGAACGACGTCGTCTCCGAAGGCGACGCCTCCAAGCAGGTGCAGACCGACCCGTCCGCCGCGGCCGACGTCTACATGTTCGCTTCCGACCAGCTCGGCACGCTCATCAAGCTGGGCGCGATCGGCGAGCTCGGCACCGACGCCGCCAAGCAGATCAAGGAGCAGGACGGCAGCCTCGAAGTCGATTCCGTCACCGGCTCCGACGGCAAGTACTACGGCGTGCCGTACGCCGACAACACGTGGTTCATGTACTACAACAAGGCGAAGTTCTCCGACGACGACGTCAAGAGCCTCGACACGATGCTCTCCAAGGGCGTCGTCTCCTTCCCGCTGGCCGACTCCTGGTACCTCGGCGGCTTCTACGACGGCCTGACCCTCTTCGGCGAGAAGGGCAACGACGAGAAGGCCGGCATGGTCTTCCCGAAGGACTCCGCCGACATCACCACGTACCTGGTGAACATGGCCGCCAACCCGAACTTCCACAACAGCGCCGACAACTCCGGCCTGTCCGAGATCCAGGCCGGCACCGCCGACGCGTTCTTCTCCGGCTCCTGGTCCGCCGCCGACATCAAGAAGGCCCTCGGCGACGACATGGGCGTCGCCCAGCTGCCGACCTTCACCGTCAACGGCGAGACCAAGCAGATGAAGTCCTTCGCCGCCACCAAGGCCGCCGCCTACAACCCGAACGCCAAGAACCCGAAGGCCGCCGCGCAGTTCGCCGCCTACCTCGGCTCCACCGAGGCCCAGAAGCTGCACTACACGACCCGCGGCATCATCCCGACCGACAAATCCCTCGCCTCGCTGACCACCGATGACGCGGTCGCCAAGGCCCAGTCCGACACGATGACCAACACCGCCATCCTGCAGTCCGGTCTGGCCGGCATGAACGACTGGTGGACTCCGGCCGAGACCTTCGGCAAGGCCATCGTCAACAAGGAGGTCACGGCCGACAACGCCGCGGCCAAGACCGACGCCTGGGTCAAGTCCGTCGGCACCTACGCCGAGTGATCCGCACGGGGCCGGGCCCTCCCTCCTTCGGGGCCCGGCCCCGTTCCCTCGTCGGCCGACGACAATCGTCGAACAGTCGACCATCGATCATCGATTCACACGTATCAATTCCACACGTAACAACCATGTTGAGAGGCGGTAGGGTGCAATGACATCGGCAACCCTTTCCCCGCGCGAGATGAAACGCCGTCGCAGGCTGGGCGCGGACTACGTGGCGCCGTCGCCGTACTCGGTGCGCAACGCGCTGACCCGCGGCGACGTGTTCACCAGGCTGTCCGCCCTGGTCTTCGGCCTGGGCAACTTCGCGCGCCGGCAATTCGTCAAGGGCGCGGTCCTCCTCGCCCTGGAGATCGCGTTCATCGTGTTCATGGCCGTCAGCGGCGTCGACTACCTGTCGCAGCTGCCTGGTCTGGGCGACCAGAAGCAAGGCAAGACGCTCGTCGACGGCTTCTGGGTGTACACCAAGGGCGACAATTCGGTGGTCATCCTCCTGTACGGCGTGTGCACCGTCGTGCTCATCGCCGCGTTCGTCGTCCTGTGGTCGGTATCCGTGCGCAGCGCCTACCGGGCCGAATGCGAGGCCCGCGAGCACGGCCATGCGCCGACCTTCCGCGAGGACCTGCACGATCTGACCGACGGGCGGGCGCACCAGCTGCTCATGTTCCTGCCGACGCTCGGCATCCTCGTGTTCACCGTCCTGCCGCTTATCTTCATGATCTCGATGGCGTTCACCAGCTACGACCACGACCATCTCGTCCTGTTCGACTGGGTGGGCTTCGAGAACTTCGGCAAGGTGTTCTCCAACAGCGGCGGCACCGTCAACGCGGGCCTGTTCGTGTCCGTGCTGATCTGGACGCTCGTGTGGGCGTTCTTCGCCACGTTCCTCAACTTCTTCCTCGGTCTGTTCTTCGCGATGGTCATCAACCGCAGGACCACCCGGTTCAAGGGGTTCTGGCGCGCCTGCTTCTCGATGTCCATCGCCGTGCCGCAGTTCGTCTCGCTGCTCGTGATGCGCACGATGCTCCAGCCGACCGGCGCCGTCAACCGCCTGCTCATGGAATGGGGGTGGATCGACTCCGCGCTGCCGTTCTTCACGAACGCCACATGGGCGCGCGTCACCGTCATCATCATCAACCTGTGGGTCGGCATCCCATACACGATCATGCAGATCACCGGCATCCTGCAGAACATCCCCGCCGACCTGTACGAGGCGGCGAGGCTCGACGGCGCGAACTGGTGGCAGATCTTCACGCAGATCACGATGCCGTACATCATCTTCGTGCTCACCCCGTACCTCATCACCACGTTCACCGGCAACGTGAACAACTTCAACGTGATCTACCTGCTGTCCGGCGGCGACCCGACGCCGATCGGCTCGTCCGCGGGCAAGACCGACCTGCTCATCACGTGGCTGTACAAGCTGACCGTCGACAAGGGCGACTACAACCTCGGCGCGGTCATCGGCATCATGACGTTCATCGTCCTCGCGGTGGTGTCGCTCGTCACCTACCGCAATTCGGGTTCCTACAAGAACGAGGAGGCGTTCCGATGAGCAAGCACAGCGAAACCGCCGTCACGGACGATGCGACCGGCGGCATGGTGAAGGCCGAATCGCACGGCCTCATGCACGATTCGCGCAAGCGCCGCATCCTCGGCGACGTGCTCGCGCACCTGTTCCTCGCCGTCATGGCGGTGATCTGGCTGATCCCGATCGTGTGGGTGTTCGCGGAAAGCTTCAACAAGAACACCGCGCCGTACACGAAGACGTTCTTCCCGACCGAGTTCTCGTTGGACAACTACATCGCGCTGTTCACCGACAAATCGGTGCTCGACTTCCCGAAGATGTTCGCGAACACGTTCATCGTCGCGTGCTTCACGTGCGTGATCTCGATCGCGTTCGTGCTGTCCGTCGCGTACTGCATGAGCCGTCTGCGCTTCCGCACGCGCCGCACGTTCATGAACGTGGTGCTCATCCTCGGCATGTTCCCCGGCATCATGGCCGTCTCCGCGATCTATTTCATCCTCAAGGCGATGGGCCTGACCGGCGACGGCATGACGATTCTCGCGCTGATTCTCGTGTACTCGGCCGGCACCGGCGCGGGCTTCTACGTGATGAAGGGCTACATGGACACGATCCCCACCTCGCTCGACGAGGCGGCGCTGCTCGACGGCTGCACCCGGCTGCAGGTGTTCACGAAGATCATCGTCCCGATCTGCAAGCCGATGATCGTCTACCAGGCCATCATCGGATTCCTCACCCCGTGGCTCGACTTCGTCATGGCGAAGGTGATCTGCCGCACGCAGTCGAACTACACGGTGGCGCTCGGACTATGGCTCATGCTGCAGAAGGAGTACATTCAGAACTGGTACGCCCGCTTCGCCGCGGCCGCCGTCCTGATCTCCATCCCCATCGCCATCCTCTTCATCGTCATGCAGCGCTTCTACCAGGAGTCCATGGCGGGATCGGTAAAGGGCTGAGCCGTAAAGCGGACAGCCCAGTGGGCTGTCCGTAGGCTCAGCCTGAGTGAGGCGAAAGCCGAACGAAGGCAGAATTGAGTCCGGCCGCAGGCCGGTCCGTAATTGCAGGGGCCGGAGCCGAGCCGTGAAGCGGTCCGAGTGTGAAAGGAACCATATGGCACAGTACGCAGGCACTCCCGCCGAACCGGCCCCGCCGTGCCCTGACTATCCGGTGTACACCGGCGACAATCTGGGCGCGCGCCCGGACCCCGCCGGCACCACGTTCCGCGTGTGGGCACCGACCGCGTCCGGTGTGACGCTGCGGCTGTTCCGCTACGGTTCGGACGCGGAAGCCGCCGTCGAGGAGCCCGAGGCATCCGTCGACGACGACACGACGTCCGCTGGCGGCCGTCCCGGCCCGTTCGCCTCGCACGAGCTCGCGCCCGGCGAGGCCGGCACGTGGGCGGTCCGTTGCGACGGCGTGGGCCACGGAGTCTACTACGACTACATCGTCCGTTTCCCCGACGGCACGACGAACCGCACTGCCGACCCGTGGGCGCGCGCGGCCGGCGTGAACGGCCGGCGCAGCATGGTCGTCGACCTCGCGCGCACCGACCCGGACGGCTGGGAGTCCGACCGCCGCCCGCACGTCGCCAGCCATGACCTCGTCATCTGGGAGACGCACGTCGGCGACTTCAGCGACGACATGCACAGCGGCGTCCCGTTCGAGCATCGCGGCACGTATCTCGCGTTCACCTACGACGGCACGAGCGTCGACGGCGACGGCGGATTCCCCACGTGCGTCGCCTACCTGAAGCGTCTCGGCGTCACCGCCGTCCAGCTCATGCCGTTCTACGACTACGGTTCCATCGACGAATCCCTCGCGCACGACGATCCGCGCCACGGCTTCAACTGGGGCTATGATCCGCTCAACTACAACGTGCCTGAAGGCTCCTACAGCACCGACCCGTTCCACGGCGAAGTGCGCATCCGCGAATGCAAGCGCATGATCCAGGCGCTGCACGCCGCCGGCATCAAAGTCATCATGGACGTGGTCTACAACCACCTGTTCTCCGCCGACAACTGGTTCGAACGCATGATTCCCGGATACGCGCTGCGCCGCCGCGTCGACGGAACGCTCGCCGACGGCTCCGGCTGCGGCAACGACGTCGCCACCGAACATCCGATGATGCGCCGGTACATCGTCGATTCCGTCGCCTACTGGGCGCGCGAATACCATGTCGATGGATTCCGCTTCGACCTGATGGGCCTCATCGACGTCGACACGATGAACGCGATCCGCACGGCGCTCGACGAGCTGCCGGGCGGCGCGACGATCCTCATGCACGGCGAGCCGTGGTCGGCGCGCAGGACCGCGCTCGACCCGGCCGCCGGCGTCGTCCTCGCCGACAAACGCGGCCTGCCGTACCTGAGCCCGCGCATCGGCGCGTTCTGCGATACGACGCGCGACGCGGTGCGCGGCCACATCTTCTTCCACAAAGAACCCGGGTACCTGTCCGGCGCGGCCGCCGACTACGCGGACGACATCCGCCATGCGGCGGACGCGTGGCGCGGCACGCCGCACGAGACCGCGTCCGTCGCGCAGGTCATCCAATACGTCTCCGCCCACGACGACCTCACGTTGTGGGACAAGCTGTGCGCCGCGATGCGCCGGCTCCCCACGGAAGCCGACTACGCGGCGGACGACGTGGACGTCGACGGCCGGTGTGCGGACCTCATGGCCGCGAACCGTCTGGCCGCCGGCATCGTGTTCACCGCCGCCGGCGTGCCGTTCCTGCTGTCCGGCGAGGAGTTCGCCCGCACCAAGCGCGGCGATTCCGATTCGTACCGCAGCCCCGCCTCGCTCAACCGGCTCGACTGGCGGCGCGCGCGGCGGCTCGCGCGCCTCGTCGAGCACTATCGCACGCTCATCGCGTTGCGCCGCGGCAACCCCGCCTACTTCGGAGGTGCGCGCATGATCGTGCCGCGCGACGACGAGGTGGTCGTGTTCCGCGTCGGCGACGACTGCGTGGCCGTCAACCCGACCGACGACGTGCGCACGCAGCCGACCGTAGCCTTGGAGACGCCCGCGCCATACGACGAGGTCACGAGAATCGCCCCCGACGACTGGCGGTGCGTCTACCGTTCCGACGATGACGGCGACGTCGCGGACGACGGAACCGTCGCGCGGCGCCGCAGGCTCACGCTGCCGGCCCGCAGCCTCACCATCTGGAGGCGCGCATGAGCGGCGTTGCACAGGGCACGGGGAACAGGCGGCGCAAGGGCCTGACCGTGTTCCGGCTCAAGGTGGTCGGCGCGGTGCTTATGGCGTTGTCCGTCGCGTCGACGACGGTCGTGCCGCTGCTGTTCGGCGCGCCCACGGCGGACAACATGACCGCTCTGACGGCCGCGGTCGTCTGCGAGGCGGCGTCCTGGTGCGCGGTGCCGATCTACGCGTGGCTGCTGTTCGACGGATGGCGGCACACGCGTGACGTGAGGCGGTACGCGCTGCGTCTGTGTGCGGTCGCGGCGCTCTCCGAGCCCGCCTACGACCGGTTGGCGACCGGGCGATGGCTCGACCTGCGCGTGCAGAATCCCGTGTGGGGGCTGCTGGTCGCGCTCATCGTGCTGGTCGTGCTCGACCGGCTCCGCGCGCGGTACGCGGGCGCCGCGCGATGGGCGACGGCCGCGGTCGTGATCGTGGCCGGTGTGCTGTGGGATCTGCTGCTGCACGTCGGGGTGCGGCAGAGGGTCATGCCCGTGGGCGTGCTCACGCTCATGTTCGTGCTGGTGTTCCGTTTCCTGTCGCCGCGCGAGAACACGATGATGTTCACCGCGGGCCTGCTGGGCGCGGTCATGTGCATCACGCCGGCGGTGGGCGTCGCCATCCTCCACTATCGCAACGGCGAACTCGGCTATCGCGATCGCAATGGGCATGGGCATGCATGGGTGACATGGGTGTTCGCCGCGCTGTACCCGCTGATGCTGTGGGCGGGGTGCCTGCTGTAGATATGCCTGCTGGAGGTGCGGACTGGCGGGCGTCCGTGACGGTTCGGTTCAGTCGTGGTATGGGGCGTCGGTGCCGCGTAGGACGAGCTGCGCCTCGACCGTCTCGTGCGGGGCGTCGAGCGTCTTGCCCTGCATGAGATCGAGCGCCTTTTCCGCCGCCTTGCGCCCCATCGCGTACGGGTCCTGCCGCATCGTGGTGAGGTTGAGCGTGTCCGCATACGGGCTGTCGTCGAAGCCGACGATCGAATAGTCGCGCGGCGTGCGGTGACCGTAGCGTTCCAGCTTGACCATGAGTGGAATCGCCATCATGTCCATCTGGCAGCAGATCGCGTCCGGGAACTCGTCGAGCGCGAGCAGGGCCGCCAGCGCGGAATCCACGAATTCGGGGCCGCGCGGCACGGTGAGCACCTGCCAGTCGATGTCGTGCTTGCCTTCCGCCTCCTCGCATGCGCGGACGAACCCGCGTGTGCGGGCGTCGATCGAGGCGTCCAGATTCTTCACCGCCTCCGAACATGGGTAGACGATGCGGTGGTGCCCGAGACCGATGAGATGTTGTGTCGCCTTGCGCATGCCCTCCTCATCGTCGATACCGACCGACGCGTCGAGACCCTCGTCGGAAGGGGTGTTGATGCCGACGATCGGCACGTGGATGCGGCGGAGCTGTTCCACCTCGTGCGGGTCGATGGCGAACGAGGCGACGACCACCGCGTCCACGTTGCGGCGGATCGGCAGGTTGGTGAAGAACTCGCGCCGGTTCTCCGCCGTGTCGATGTGCTGGAACAGGGAGATGTCGTAGCCGGCCGGGTGCATCGCCGATTCGAGTCCGGCGAAAACCTCGGCGTTGAACCAGCTGGTGATTTCCTCGTTCATCAGCAGCGCCACGCGGTTCGTGCGGCCGGATTTGAGCGCGGTGGCGGAACGCGAGATGTTGAAGTCGAGTTGGTCCGCCACCGCGAGCACCTTGGCGCGGGTCTTCGCGGAGACGAGCTCGGGGCGCGTGAACGCGCGCGAGACGGTGGAGATGGACACCCCGGCCGCCTTGGCCACGTCGTGGATATCGGCCTTGCCCATGGTGTCCTCCTCCTCGTGCGTGCGTTGCCGTGTGGCGTTCCATCATACTGCGAACGTTGCCGTCGCCGTCCGTGTTTTCGAACTTGAGTGGGATGTGCTCAAGATTTTGTGGCGAATGTGGGAATAAAACTTGCGGAGTGGAAGTTGAGTGGTGTAGGCTCAAGTTTTGGAACGGCAAAGGGCCGGGCAATCGGGCCGCACCGATCGCATCCGGAACCTGAGCGAAGAACGTAAGAACGAACAAAGAACAAAAGGAGCACACATTATGGCACGTGCAGTTGGTATCGATCTGGGCACCACGAATTCCTGCATCGCCACCCTCGAAGGCGGCGAGCCCACGGTCATCGTCAACGCCGAAGGCGCGCGCACCACGCCGTCCGTGGTCGCGTTCTCCAAGTCCGGCGAGATCCTCGTCGGCGAGGTCGCCAAGCGTCAGGCCGTGACCAACGTCGACCGCACCATCTCCTCCGTCAAGCGTCACATGGGCACCGACTGGACCGTCGAGATCGACGGCAAGAAGTGGACCCCGCAGGAGATCTCCGCGCAGATCCTGATGAAGCTGAAGAGGGACGCCGAGGCCTACCTCGGCGAGCCGGTCACCGACGCCGTCATCACCTGCCCGGCGTACTTCAACGACGCCCAGCGTCAGGCCACCAAGGACGCCGGCAAGATCGCCGGCCTGAACGTCCTGCGCATCATCAACGAGCCGACCGCGGCCGCGCTGGCCTATGGCCTCGAGAAGGGCAAGGAGGACGAGCGCATCCTGGTCTTCGACCTCGGCGGCGGCACCTTCGATGTCTCCCTGCTGGAGATCGGCAAGGACGAGGACGGCTTCTCCACCATCCAGGTGCAGGCCACCAACGGCGACAACCACCTCGGCGGCGACGATTGGGATCAGAAGATCATCGACTGGCTCGTCACCGAAGTCAAGAACAAGTACGGCATCGACCTGAGCAAGGACAAGATCGCCCTGCAGCGTCTGAAGGAAGCCGCGGAGCAGGCCAAGAAGGAGCTCTCCTCCTCGACCTCCACCTCCATCTCCATGCAGTACCTGGCCATGACGCCCGACGGCACCCCGGTGCACCTGGACGAGACCCTGACCCGTGCGCACTTCGAGGAAATGACCTCCGACCTGCTCGGCCGCTGCCGCACGCCGTTCAACAACGTGCTGCGCGACGCGAACATCTCCGTCGGCCAGATCGACCACGTGGTGCTCGTCGGCGGTTCCACCCGTATGCCGGCCGTCAAGGAGCTCGTCAAGGAGCTCACCGGCGGCAAGGAAGCAAACCAGTCCGTCAACCCGGATGAGGTCGTCGCCGTCGGCGCCGCCGTGCAGTCCGGCGTCATCAAGGGCGACCGCAAGGACGTCCTGCTCATCGACGTGACCCCGCTCTCCCTCGGCATCGAGACCAAGGGCGGCATCATGACCAAGCTCATCGACCGCAACACCGCCATCCCGACCAAGCGTTCCGAGGTGTTCTCCACCGCCGAGGACAACCAGCCGTCCGTGCTGATCCAGGTCTACCAGGGCGAGCGTGAGTTCGCCCGCGACAACAAGCCGCTCGGCACCTTCGAGCTGACCGGCATCGCTCCGGCCCCGCGTGGCGTCCCGCAGATCGAGGTCACCTTCGATATCGACGCCAACGGCATCGTGCACGTGTCCGCCAAGGACAAGGGCACCGGCAAGGAGCAGTCGATGACCATCACCGGTGGTTCCGGCCTGCCGAAGGACGAGATCGACCGCATGGTCAAGGAGGCCGAAGCCCACGAGGCCGAGGACAAGAAGCGCAAGGAGGACGCCGAGACCCGCAACCAGGCCGAGGCCTTCGCCTACCAGACCGAGAAGCTCGTCGCCGACAACAAGGAGAAGCTCTCCGATGAGGTCGCCAACGAGGTCACCGAGAAGGTCAACGCCCTCAAGGAAGCCCTCAAGGGCGACGACATCGAGAAGGTCAAGACCGCTCAGACCGAGCTGATGACCTCCGCCCAGAAGATCGGCCAGGCCCTCTACGCCCAGCAGGGCGCGGCGGATGCCGCCGGTGCGGCCGGTGCGGCCGGCGCCGCCGGTGCCGCGGGCGCCGGTTCCGCCTCCAACGGCGGTGACGACGACGTGGTGGACGCCGAGGTCGTGGACGACGACGACAAGGACAACAAGTAAGGTCCCGTCCGATGGCTGAGTTCAACAAGGACGACTACCTGAACGACCTGCCCGACGCCGACGACGCCCGCGAGGCGGGCTCGTCGGCCCCGGCCGACACCCCCGCCGACGCGGCCGCCGCCGCGCAGAAGCCGGCTCCTTCTTCGGATCCCTCCGACAAGGGAACGGACGCGGCTGATGCCGCGGCCTCCTCTTCGGCTCCCTCTGACGAGGGAGCTGGCGCGGCGAACGCCGCGACTGAGGGAGAGACCGCCGACGCCAAGGCTGACTCCGACACCCTGACCCCGCTGGGCCAGGCCAAGAAGGAGGCCGCCGATTACCTCGAGGCCCTGCAGCGCGAGCGCGCGGAGTTCATCAACTACCGCAACCGCGCGAAGAAGGAGCAGGAGCGCTTCCGCGAGCACGGCATCATCGACGTGCTGACCGCGCTGCTGCCCGCCCTCGACGACATCGACCGCATCCGTGCCAACAGCGAGATGGACGATTCGTTCAAGGCCGTCGCCGCGAAGATCGACAAGGCGTTCGAGAAGTTCGGCGTCGAGAAGTTCGGCGAGGCCGGCGAGGAGTTCGACCCGACCAAGCATGACGCGATCCTGCACAAGCCGGACGCGAACGCCGAGAAGGAGACCGTCGACACGGTCGTGGAGGCCGGCTACCGCATCGGTGACCGCGTGATCCGCGCCGCCCGAGTCGTCGTCGCCTCCCCGCACAACTGACGTCGTGCAGGCCCCCTCTGACGAGGGGGCTCCCGCGAAGCGGGTGGGGGAGAGATGGTCGGAACGTGACGGCTGAGGTTTCTCTCCCCCAGTCAGCTTCGCTGACAGCCCCCTCGTCAGAGGGGGCCGAATCATACATACAAGACTTCAACACGAAAGGAGACATGAATGGCTGAGAACGAATGGCTGAGCAAAGACTTCTACAAAGTCCTTGGTGTCTCCAAGGACGCCTCCGATTCCGACATCACCAAGGCCTACCGCAAGCTGGCCCGCAAGTACCATCCCGACCTCAACAAGACGAAGGAGGCGGAGGAGAAGTTCAAGGACATCTCCGAAGCCTATGACGTGCTGAGCAACAAGGACTCGCGCCAGAAGTATGATGCGATCCGCCAGTTCGGCATGGGCGGCGCCCGTTTCGCCGGCGGCTCCGGTCAGGGCGGCTTCGACGCCTCCGGATTCTCCGACATCTTCGGTTCGATGTTCGGCGGCGGCTCGGGCATGGGCGGCAACGGCTCCCGCATCCGCTTCTCCACGTCCGGCGGCGGCAATCCGAACCTCAACGACATCTTCTCGATGTTCGGCGGCGCGGCCGGCGCCGGCGCGCAGGGCGGCTCGCCCTACGGCGCGTACGGTGACGCCGGCGCGTACGGCGGCTACGAGGAGACCCCGAAACCTCAGAAGGGCAAGGACCGCAACTCGAAGATCAGCCTGACCCTGCGTCAGGCCGCGAAGGGCGCGACCGTGTCCCTGTCCGTCGACGGTTCCAAGTTCAAGACGCACATCCCCGCCGGCGTGAAGGACGGGCAGAAGATCCGTCTGGCCGGCAAGGGCCATGCAGGCGTCAACGGCGGCAAGCACGGCGACCTGTACCTGCAGGTCAACGTGAAGCCCGACTCCAAGTTCACGATGCGCGGTCATGACCTCGTCATGGACCTGCCCGTGAGCGTCGCCGAAGCCGTCGCCGGCGCGAAGGTCGAGGCGAAGGACATCGACGGCGAGACCGTCACGTTCAAGGTGCCCGCCGGCTCGTCCAGCGGTGCCGAAGTGCGAATCTCCGGCAAGGGCGTGCAATCCGGCAACACCCCGGGCGACCTCGTCGGTCGTGTGATGATCCAGGTGCCCGCCAAGCCGGGTCTCGGTGTCAAGCACGCCGCCAAGGAGTTCGACAAGGCCGCCGGCGACTACATTCCGCGGTGAGCCCGTTGTCAGGAGGTGAATGATGGCGAGGATCGCCCGTGAGGTGCGCCAGTTGTATGCGATGTGCGCGGCGGCGATCGTGCTCGGCCGCGCCGATCTCGACGGTGCCGACGACGCCGGCTTCGACCTCGATCTGGCGGTGTTCACCGTCGGTCAGGCGGCGGAGATCGCCGACATCCACCCGCAGACCCTGCGCCAGTACGACCGCGTCGGTCTCGTCACGCCGCAGCGCACGGAAGGCGGTGCCCGCCGCTATTGTCTGCGCGACATCGACCGTCTCGTGCAGGCGCAGCGATTGAGCCAGTCGGAGGGCATCAACCTGTCCGGCATCACCCGCATCCTCACGTTGCAGGAGGAGAACCGCCAGCTGCGTCGTCAGGTCCGTCGATTGCAGTCGGCCGGTGAGGAGAGCGTGTTCGCGGCCGGCCGCGACGGCGACATCATCGAGATGCAGCGGTCCAACAGCGCACGCATGTGGCGTCGCGCGATCCGCACGCAGACGCGTGAACTGCCCGGTCGCCCGCATCGTCGCGTCGACGCCGACCCCGATTCCAAATCGATCGTGCTGTGGCGCTGAACGTGCCACGTCACGCGCGCGATCCGCACACAACGTAAATCCGCACACAACGTGACGGAACGCACCACAACGTAACGAAATGGCCCGATGGCCACGTCGGAAGACGTGCCATCGGGCCATGCTCATGTCACGGGAGTCGCGCGCGTCGCGTCACACGCGACTCCCACCGTGCGCCGCTCACCGCGCGCGGCGACGCGCGAAGGTGACGGCGATGCCGGCGACCGCCAGCGCGGCCGTCGCGATCGCGGCCACGGCGACGGACGCGCCGGACGCGGACAGCGCCGCGCCAGACCCGTTCGTGTCGTTCGTGCCGTTCGACCCGTTCACGGTGCCGCCGTTCGCGCCGGAGCCGGCGGAACCATTGCCGTTACCGGAACCATTACCGGATTCATCGCCCGTGCCCTCGTTGCCACCGTTGTCGCCGCTGTTGCCGCCGTCGCCGGCGGACTGCAGCCTGCCGTAGGCCTGTTCGAGCGCGGCCGCGGCGTCGTCGACCTGCTGTTGCGTCGCGTCATCGTCGCCGAGCACCGTCTCGGCCCGCTTGAGCGCGGCCGCGAACGGCTTCCAGCTGTCGGGCGTGTAGCTGCCTTCACGCAGTTCGCGCATCCGTGTGACCAGCGTGCGCAGGTCGGTTTTGTCGGCCGGCGTGGTCGGTTCGACCGACGGACGTTTGACGAGCGCCTTCGTCGCCTCGGTCAGCGCCTTCGCGGCGTCGTCGACCTGCTGCTGCGTGGCGGCGGCATCGTCGGCCACCTTCCGCGCGGCGTCCAGCGCGGCGGCGAACGGCTTCCAGCTGGCGGCCGTGTAGTCCGCCTCCCGCTTCGTCAGCGCCTCGGTGATCGCGGCGTCCAGTGCGGTCTTGTCGGCGGGCTTCGGCGTCGGCGTCTCTTTGGCCTTGCCGGCGATGGCGAGCCAGCTCAGGACCGGGTCGGCGCTCACCTTGGAGACCGTGAACGTGACGGTCTGCGCCGAGTCGAGCGTGAACTCGACCGGCAGCGTCTTCGAGTCGCCGGCTCCGGACATGTCCATGTTGCCGGAGGCGAGCTCCTTGCCGGACGCGTCACGCACGTACGCCTTCATGCTGCGCGACTGCCACCATTCGTGGAAGCCGGCCTCCAGCGTGTACGAGCCGGCCTCGAGCGGCAGGCGGTAGGTGATGTCCTTGCCGGATTCGGCGTACAGTCCGGTGCTGAACTTGTCGTTCGAGTCGGTGCCGCCCTTCACCTTCACGCCGTCGGCGTCGTAGCCCCACGACGTGCCGTCCGACGTGCGGTCGGCGGCGTCGTTGAGCAGGTCCGGCACGACGGCCTTCACCGCCGCGTATTCGGGTGATTGCGCGGTTCCGGAGTCGATGAAGTAGCGCACGTCGGCGGGCAGCGCCTCGAGCTCGGCGGTGAACGTCTTGCCCTCGGCGGTGACGCCGGAGACGGCGGCCTTCGTGTAGTCGTCGGCGTTGTTCACGGCGGCGGCCGACTCCTCGCTCCACGATTTGACCGTGACCGTGGCGCCGTTCACCGTCACCTGCTTCGGCAGCGCCTCGCCCTTGACGGTCGCGCCGACGAAGCCGTAGTCGGTGTTCTCGGCGACGGCGAGCCAGCTGATGACCGGCTTCTGGGAGCCGACCTTGCCGAGCGTATACGTGACGGTCTGGTCGGTGGGGACGGAGAATTCAACCGTGCCCGTGGCCGTCTGCGCGGAGGAACCGAGCTTGATGCTCGCGCCGGTGGCGAGCGTCGTGCCGTCGGCCGCCTTGACGGT
Source organism: Bifidobacterium sp. LH_426 (assembly GCF_056356875.1). Lineage (NCBI taxonomy): Bacteria > Bacillati > Actinomycetota > Actinomycetes > Bifidobacteriales > Bifidobacteriaceae > Bifidobacterium > Bifidobacterium sp. LH_426. Next base: position 105,736 of record NZ_JBKEVB010000007.1, on the reverse strand, counting down.
CTGCGACATCTCGCGCGTCTGGTTCCACCATTCGCGCGCGCCCGCGGTCAGCTTGTACGTGCCGGCCTTGAGCGGCAGGTAGTAGGTCAGCGTGTCGCCGTCCTGGTACCAGCCGGTGTCGGTCTTGTCGCTGGCGGCGAGGTCGCCCGCGTAGCTCTTCGCCTTGAGGCCGGTCGCGTCGTAGCCCCACGTCGTGCCGTCGGAACGCTGGTCGAACTTGTCGTTCGACAGCGTGGCCGCCTGCTTCACCGCCGCGTATTCGGGCGCGTTCTCCGCGCCGTTCGAGTCGATGAAGTAGGTCACGTTGGCGGGGACCGCCTCGACCTGCGCGGTGAAGCGGTACTTCATGCCGTCGGCGAGGGCGGTCTTCGTGACGCCGGTGATCGTGGCCTTCGTGTAGTCGGCCGTGTTCTTGAGGATCTCCGCCGTGTCTTCGTCCCACGTGACGTCGACGGTCTCGCCCTTGACGGCGAGCTTCGCGGGCAGCGTGGAGGCGTCGGTCTTCGTCACGGCGTGGCCGGTGAAACCGAGGTCCTGCGTCTCGGCGGCGATGTTCTTGTCGACGAGCGCCTTGCGCGCGGCCTTGAGTCGCGCGGTCAACGCGGCCGCGCCCTCTGCGTCGAGCCCGTAGGCGGCCGGATCGGCGAGGGCAACGGTCGCGGCGTCGCGGCTTGCGGCGAACACGACCCAGCTGTCGGCGTTCCAGTCGGCGGCGTCGAGGTCGGCGTAGGAGTCGACGAGCGTCTTCAGCGCGGCGACGTCCACGCCGGCGGCGGTCGCGGCGTCCGCCTTGACCACGCCGACGGCGTCGATGTTGAACGCGTCGTCGGTGGCGGTCGTGAGCGCGACGGTGTGGCGGCCGTTGGCCAGGCCGCGCAGACGGAACGACGTGTGCAGGTTGCCGCCGCTCTGCGTCGCGGCGCCCTTCGCGACCGGCTTGCTGTCGACCGTGACGTCGAGCTTGGCCTTGCCGCCGTTGGAGCCGATCACGTCGAGGCCGGTGCCGTCGAACGTGTAGGTCATCGTCGCGCCCTTGCCGGTGCTGGTATCGGACGTACGCAGCCATTCGAACATGCCCTTGCCGATGAGATGATCCCACTTGCCGTCATACTGTAGGATCGGCGTCGAGGAATCGTCCCAGCTGGTCTGATGCATGCCGTCGATCACGTCCGTGTAGTACGGCGTGTAGCCGGGCAGCGTCGTCACCTTGAGATTGTCGAAGCGGACGAAATCGTAGCTGGAACCGAGCTGGACGCGGCCGTTGGACTGCGGCGAGGCGTCCTGGTAGGTGGCGACGTCCACGCCGTTGACGCCGACCGTGTAGGTGTCGCCGGCGACCTTGACGGACAGCCTGTTCCACACGTTCGACCCCTTGTGGAAGCCGACCTTTGCGTTCGAGGCGACGTTGCCGGAGGCGACCTCGGCGCCGTAGCGGCGCATCGACCACCGGCCGTCCGGGTAGAGCTTGATCTCGGCGGCGGACGTGCCGTTGCCGGAGTTGTTGCCGCCCATCTGGCGTGCGCCGAGCGTCGCGTAGCCGCCGTCCTCGAAGAGCACGTCGGCGCTCACCTCGTAGTTGGCCCAACGGTAGTCGCCGATCGTGGTCTGCGGGTCGCCGCCGTTCCATGCGCCGCCGTTGAACGAGCCCTGCGCCATGCCGGGGCCCACCTGCTGGCGCATCACATGGTTGCCGTCGTCGGTCCTGACCACTTCGAACGCGCCGTTGGTGTCGTTCGTGTAGCGCGGGGTGGCGCCGGTGTCGCCGCCGCGGGAGGCGAGGTAATCCTGCGTCACGTCCTTGCCGGTCTTCGGATCGTAGGAGACGACCGTCTTGCCCTGATACTCGAAGTCGTCGGCGTACAGCGTATCGTCGTCGGTCACGCCCTGGCGGTCGCCGGTGGCGTCCGTGTCGAGCACCGCGCGCTTGCCGTCCGTGTACTCCTCGGAGCGCGGCAGGCGGCTGATGCGCTCGCCGACTGTCGCGCCGCGGTCGAGCGTCGTGGCGGTGAGCATGCTCCACGGCTGCACGGTGACCGTGTACGTGCCGTTCGCGTCCGGCTGGATCTGTTCGCGCAGACGCACGTAGTTCGCGTCGTAGGCCTCGCCCTTGGCGGCGGCCGTCGTCTGCCACAGCTCCATCGTCTTGTCGTCGCCGAGCTTCATGTCCTTCGCGGTGATCCGGTAGGTCTTCGTGGTGGCGCTGTCGTTGACGATGACGGTGGAGAAGTCCTTCGCGTCCGGAGCGGCGAGCGTCATGTACGAGGAGGCGCCGCCGCGTGAGGTGTTGGAGCCCGTGCCGCGCCCCGGCGGATTGCCGTCCTTGAGGCCGCTGGCCGAGGCCTGCGGGATGCCGCGCCAGACGCCGTTCGCGTCTGGATCGTCCGCGTCGGTCTCGTAGCCCATCGTACTGAAGTCGGCGATCTGCTCGAGCACGGCGAGGCCGCCGTCGTAGTACGTCCAGCCGCTCCACGGGTCGCGCGCGCTCAGCAGCTCCTTCGAGGAGTACTGGAAGCCGTCGTAGAACGAGCCGATGGCCGGCTGGTAGACGTTCATCGTGCGGCGCGAATGGTCGAATCCGGCGACGATCCAGTTGCCCATCTCCAGCGCGGAGTTGATGCCGCCGATGCCGGTGCCCTTGCGGTCGCCCGCGTTCTCGCCGGACGCAGAGTCCACGGTGTTGTTGACGCGGTCCGCGGTGTTGGAGAAGGTGGCCTGCGCCTCGGAGTTCCAGATCTCCTTGTCGTAGTCGTCGGCGAGCGTCTTGAAGTTGTTCCCCTGGTCGCCGGTGGTGTAGTGGTAGCCGGAGATATCCACCGCGTCGCGCAGCGTCTTGTCGGCGAGCATGTCGTCGCCGAACGAGCCGGTGCTCACCTCGTCGGAGATGACGACGCGGATGCGGTGGAACAGGTTCTTCTCGGTCGCGTCCTTCCACGCGGGCACGTCGTTGCCGTCCAGGTCCTTGACCGTCCCCGCGCCGACGAAACCGGTCTCGTCGGCCTTGACGCGCTTCGAGAACTCCTTGGTCCAGTTGAGGTCCGGCGCGGTCTCGTTGATGTGCGGGTTCACCGAATCCACCATGTAGCCGTACTGGCGGTAGACGGCGAGGATCGTGTTCTTGTACCACGTGTACACGTCGTCGTTGCTCTTGACCCAGGCGGGGGAGCGCCAGCGCAGGATGCTCACGCGCACGTCCGGATTGACCTTCATCGCGTCGGCGGCCAGCTGGAAGCCGGGCTCCAGCGCCACGTTCGGGTAGGCGTCGGCCGAGCGCATCGTGGCCGGCTCCGGGCCGGTCGAGTTGTTGCGGTCGTTGCCCATCTCGATCTTGACGGTGTTCATCAGCGGATGGTCGCCGCCGAACAAGGTGGTGATGATCCGCCAGTAGGCCTCGGGGCTCTGCGCCTTGTAGTCCATCAGCAGCGAGCTGGTGGAGTTGGCGGACAGTACGCCGAAGCCCTTGAACGTCAGGCCGTTGCGGTTCTTCGCCGCCGCGGCGACGTCCGCGCCGTCCACGGTGACGTCGACCGGGTCGGTCGGCGACGCGGCGGTCGCGGCGGTGGCGGGTGCCGTGGCGACCGCGAACGTGCCCAGCATCGCGAGGGAGGCGAGCGCGGCGGTGACGCGGCGCAGGTTGCGGCCCGCGGCGTCGTGGGCCGGGGAAGTGGCGGTCTGGTAGGTCTGGCCGGTCTGGTCGGCTTTACCGGTCTGGTTGCGTTGCCATAGGTGCGTCCGCTTCGGCGCGCCCTTGTTCTCGTGCATGCGGTTCCTTCTTCTTGTTGCCGTTGCGGTGGGCGCGTTCGGGTGATTCGCCGGTCGTCGTGCCGTCGGTCCGGGTCTTCCATCCCGTTCCGTGGGTCGTCCGTTCCGTGGAGCCGTTCCATGGAGCTGTTCCGTGCGGGAGTCGCCTCGTCGCCGTGTCCGCTGTTCCCGTCATGCGGCACCCCATTGTGAGCGTTCCCATGACGTTTGCTGGATATTGTAACCCCTTCCATCGCCATCACGGGGTTTGCCGTCCTTTGCCGGCGTCGGTGTCTCGGCGGCATCGGGAATCGCGCAATCGATCGTCACGTCATCATCGCCGCGTGACCGTCGTCATCGCATCATCGCCGTCGCCATCGCGTCATCGCATCATCGCCGTCGCCATCGCGTCATCGCGTGACCGTCGTACCGTCGCACGGAATATCGCAATCGTCCACGGAAATCGCAATCACGTTGCGACCTGCGCGGACCGCGTCGCGCTCGCGCGCGCCGGGCCGCGTGTCGCGGCGGATCTGTCGCCGCGCTTTGGTGAGATGGACATGGAAACGCACCCGCCCAACCGTGATGGATGGAGGAACCATGCAGCTCAAAGCCGTGTTCTGGGATCTCGACGGCACGCTCATCGACTCGGAACCGCTGTGGCACGACGGCGAAATCGAACTCGCCGAGGCCAACGGAGGCCACTGGACGGAGGATCTCGGCTGGGAATGCTCCGGCACGCCCGTGCCCGACGTGGCCCGCAAGATGATCGAACACGGGTGCACGCTGAGCGTCGAGGAGATCGACGTGCAGCTCAAGGCCTACGTGTTCGAACACGAGAAGATGCACATGCCGTGGATCGACGGTGTGCTCGACACCCTGCGCTCGCTCAAGGAGGCCGGAATCCCGACCATGCTGGTGAGCACCTCGCCGCGCCCGATCGTCGAGAACGTGCTCGCCGCCGCGCCCGGCCTGTTCTCCGGCTACGTGTGCGGCGACGACGACGCCAAGCACAAGCCGTCGCCCGAACCGTACCTGCTCGCCGCCTCGCGCCTCGGCATCGCGCCCGAAGACATGGCCTCCTGCGCCGTGTTCGAGGACACGCCCGTCGGCCTCGCCGCCGGTGCCGCGTCCGGGGCGACCGTCATCGCGCAGACGTGCACGATCCGCACCGACACGTCGGACGGGCCGCAGTTCACGTCGATCGACGGGTATGCGGGCGTCGACGCGGAGGCGATCGACACGATCGTGCGCAAGCGCCTCGCCGCGCTCGCCGCCGAGGCGTGACGCGGCCGGAAGCGCGGTCTCTTAGTCATTTCTTATAGGGGCTGCTGGTATGGTGATTGGCGGTTGATTCGCGGCCGTCCGTCCGATTGCCGGCGGCCCCTTATCCGTCTGCGCGAGACCTCTCCGAGAGGCAGTCCGCATAAGACAAGAGAGCATAGGAAACACGGAAAATCCATGGGTTTTGTACATTTCATCATCGAACTGCTGAAGGATCCGCGCGCGGCCATCGCCAGCTGGATCGCGATGGGCGTCGCGCCCACGCTCGGCTTCATCTTCCTCATCGTCTTCATCGAGACCGGCGTTGTCTTCTTCCCGTTCCTGCCCGGTGACTCCCTGCTGTTCGCGGCCGGCGTGTTCGCCGCGCCCGACGTCGCCACCGGCCAGGTCGCGCTGCCGTTGCACTACCTGCTGCCCGTCGTGTGGTGCGCACCGATCATCGGCGACCAGTGCAACTACTTCATTGGCCACTTCTTCGGTCGCCGCATCATCGCCTCCGGCAAGGTCAAGGCCATGACGCCGGAGCGCATCGCGAAGACCGAGGCGATGATCGAGAAGTGGGGTCCGCTCGCCGTGTTCCTCGGCCGCTTCTTCCCGTTCATCCGCACGTTCATGCCGTTCATCTCCGGCATCTCCGGCATGCGCTGGCGCCGCTTCACGCCGTTCTCGGTGCTTGGCGGCTTCATCTGGTCGTCCCTGTTCACGCTGCTCGGCTACTTCTTCGGCAACATCCCCGCCGTGCAGAAGCACTTCGAGCTCGTGATTGTGCTGATTCTCGCCGTCTCGCTGATTCCGACGATCGTCGGCCTCGTCAAGGCGAAGTTCGGCAAGAAGAAGGGGGAGACCGCCGAGCCGGCTCCGCACCACGTGGCTGAGGCGGAGTGATCGCCGGGTGGTCGCTGTGCGATCGCGAGCGATCTTCAATTTCCCGGGCGTGTCGGGTTGCGAAATCCTGAACGCGGGATAATATTGGTCGAGTTGTCCTGCGGAGCAAGACAACAAACCAAGGGGCTGTAGCTCAGTTGGTAGAGCGCTTCGTTCGCATCGAAGAGGTCGTGGTTTCGATTACCATCAGCTCCACAAACCCTCCGGATTCCACCCCGGAGGGTTTTTCTTTTACTTGATTCCCGCCCGACCGCCGGGCTGGCAGCTGTCGGCTTCGCCGACCCAAGCCTGCGAACGGCCCACTGGACCGTTCGCTTTACGGCTTGGCCCCGGAGGGTTTTTCTTTTACTGATTCCCGCCCATGTGTCGGCCGGCCGTCGTCGGCTTCGCCGACCTGCGCCTAAGAACAGTCCACTGGACTGTTCTCCGGGCGGCGCAGCCCGCGGAGGGGTTTCCTTTTTGTAATCTTGACCGACTGTTCAGAAAGCCGAGCGCGGGTTTATGGTTGAGCGCGGTTTCTCGCTCGGGAGGGGTACATCTCTGCTGTCTCGAGCGCGTATCTGCGTTGCGAGGGGTATCAGACCCGGATTATTCCGAGTCCACACGCCGACATGGTGCCATCTGCACCGGCACAAACCGAGATATTCCCCCGGTCATGTACCCCTCATACGCCGGTTACGCTCGGAGAATGACGGGAAAGTACCCCTGCCAACCAAGAAAACGAAATCAGGCTATGGGCCAACATGTATGCCCGATGGTCTGCTCGTTTCCTCTCGTCCGGGAATGGTTGCGCTGAGACAAGGTCAGTACAACCATTCCCGGACGAGGCCGTTGTTTTCCGGGATTCTTTGCGCTGGCGTCATCTCAGTGCAAGGAATCCCGGACGATAGGGCGTATTCCCGGGATTTCTTGCGCCGGCCGTCCGCAACGTCGCCTGCCAACGGTCCGCCGGGCCGCTTGTCTCACGGATTCCACCTCGGAGGGTCTTCCCCCAAACGAGACGCCGCGCGCCACCGTAGGGGCCGTAAGGTAGTCTTGTTCCCCGGCGGAATCATGCGGAAATCATGCAATTGCGGAGGTGCATCATGCCTGGAATCGTTCTGATCGGCGCCCAGTGGGGCGACGAAGGCAAAGGCAAGGCCACGGATTTGATCGGCACGAAGGTCGATTACGTCGCGCGTTTCAACGGCGGCAACAACGCGGGGCACAGCGTCGTCGTCGGCGATGAGTCGTACGCGCTGCACCTGCTGCCCTCCGGCATCATCAACCCGCATCTCACCCCGGTGATCGGCAACGGCGTCGTCGTCGACCCGGAGGTCCTGTTCGAGGAGATCGACGGCCTCGAGGCCCGCGGCATCGACTGCTCCCACCTGCTCGTCTCCGAGGCGGCGCACATCATCGCGCCGTACCATCGTACGCTCGACAAGGTGACCGAACGCTTCCTCGGCAAGCACAAGATCGGCACCACCGGCCGCGGCATCGGCCCCGCCTACGCGGACAAGATCAACCGCGTCGGCATCCGCGTGCACGACCTGTTCAACGCCGACCATCTGCACGACAAGGTCGAGGCGAGCCTGCACCAGAAGAACCAGATCCTCGTCAAGCTGTACAACCGTCGCGCCATCGACGTGGACCAGACCACCGACGAGCTCCTGAAGCTCGGCGAGCGTCTCAAGCCGTACGTCGCCAACACGGGCCTCATCCTCAACAAGGCGCTCGACGAAGGCAAGACCGTCCTGTTCGAGGGCGCCCAGGCCACGATGCTCGACGTGGACCACGGCACCTACCCGTTCGTCACCTCCTCCAACCCGACCGCCGGCGGCGCCTGCACCGGCACCGGCGTCGGCCCCACGAAGATCACCCGCGTGATCGGCGTCTCCAAGGCGTACGTGACCCGTGTGGGCGAGGGCCCGTTCCCGACCGAGCTGTTCGACGAGTCCGGCGAATGGCTGCGCCAGCAGGGCCATGAGTTCGGCGTGACCACCGGCCGCCCGCGCCGCTGCGGCTGGTTCGACGCGGTCGTCAACCGTTACGCGAGCCAGGTGAACGGCCTGACCGACATCGTGCTCACGAAGCTCGACGTGCTCACCGGCTTGAAGGAGATCCCGATCTGCGTCGCCTACGACGTGGACGGCGAACGCCACGACGACATGCCGACCGACCAGGCCGCCTTCGCCGCCGCGAAGCCGATCTACGAGACCATGCCCGGCTGGGACGAGGACATCTCCGGCTGCCACAGCTTCGACGAGCTGCCCGCCACCTGCCAGGCGTACGTGAAGCGTCTCGAGGAGCTGAGCAACTGCCGCATCTCCGCGATCGGCACCGGCCCGCAGCGCGACCACATCATCTCCGTCCACTCGCTCATCGACTGACGCCGGCCCGCCGCCGAGCCGATATGGCCGTCACGACCGAACAGCCCGAATATTTCGCCGAACCTGATCCGGCGACGCAGGAGATGACCGCCGCGCACGCCCGTTCGTACGCGGCGGGCGTGCCACACCCGCAGGGCGCCGCCGCCGCGCCCGCCCCTCCCGCGATTCCGCTCGCCCCCGCCAAGCGCGTGCAGGCGCAGTTCAATCCGCTCGCCGACGGCATGATCTATCTCGTCGTCTTCGTCGGCGGCTGCGTGGGCACCGCCATGCGCTACGCCCTGTCGCTGCTGCTGCCCGCGCCCGCCGCCGCGCATGGCTTCTTCAGCGCGTTTCACACGGCCACGTTCCTCGCGAACATGATCGCGTGCCTCATCTTCGCGTTCGTCTCCACCTACATGTCGCAGGCCGCGTGGATCCGCAAACGCGTGCGTCAGCTCGCCTCGCGCGGCATCGGCATGGGCATGTGCGGCGGCTTCTCCACCCTGTCCGCGATGGTCATCGAGGAGCTCATCTCCATCCACGCCGATCAGATCGGCGGCTTCCTCTTCTACATGTTCGCCAGTTTCGCGGGCGGTCTCATCGTCGCCGCGACGGGCGTGCGTCTCGCGCTGGCGGCGTCCTCGCGCCGCTCCGCGCGCGTCGTCGCCGATGCGCTCGCCGCCGCTTCCGGCGCGGCGGGTCCCGCGCACGCCGCGCCGAAGCGTGACGTCGACGGCGTCGCGCTCGCCGACAAGCCGATCATGGTCGGCGATCCGGCGTCCGGTCCGGTCGAGATCAAGGCGTCCACGCCGCCGGAGGGTGATTACGGTCAGCCGTTGACGCCTGCCGTGCCGCGTGTCGCGGCGTCGGCGGCGTCCGGTGTTTCCGATGATTCCGGTGTTTCTGGTGATTTCGCCGGCGGATCGGCGATTCCGTCGTTCGAGCCGGCGCCGGTCACCGATGAGATTCCGATGGTCGGCGATCCCGTCACCGGCGACGCGCATGGCGAGGAGCGTCGCGACGACGCCGCGCGTCACGCCGGACCGTCGTCTGACGGACTGTCCCATGATGACGGACGGGAGGCGACGCGATGACGTTCCTGCTTGTCTGCCTGTGCGGCGGCGTCGGCGCGGTGACGCGTTTCATCGTAAACACGTCGGTGCAGCGCTGGTGGAGCCGCGCGTTCCCGCTGTCCACGTTCATCATCAACGTGATCGCCACGTTCTGCGCGGGCATCGCCGCCGGCGCCTACGCGTCCGCCACCGTCGACCATCACGCGTACCTGCTGTTCGTGACCGGATTCCTCGGCGGATTCTCGACGTTCTCCACCGCGATCAACGAGATGGTGTCGCTCGCGCGCGCCGGCCGCTACCGCATGGCCGCGTTCTACTGCGCGATGACGATTCTCGTGCCGATTCTGTGCGTCGCCGCTGGCTGGTGGCTCGCCTCCCTCGGCGCATGACGATATCCGACACCCTCTGAGGAGGAGACCCATCTTCTTCGCCTCCCTCTGACGAGGGAGGTGGCATCGCGTAGCGATGACGGAGGGAGAGATAGCTGGAACGTAACGTTCCCGGTATCTCTCCCCCACCCGGCTTCGCCGGGAGCCCCCTCGTCAGAGGGGGCCATCACGCGCCCCGATTCTGTAACGTGGGCGACATGTTGTAATGCCGGTGAAACCAAACGCGGCGCCGCGACATACTCGGGTAATATGCGGGCCTCACGGTAACTCGCGGGAAATCATGGCATAACGGTGAGCGCTGTTTGCCTCTCTAGGTTGTGAGACAAATCCAGAGAGGACATTCACATGACAGCCGTGAAGAACATCGAACGGCGTCGTCGAATGGGATTGTTGCGCTTGTCGCTTTGCGCGGCGGCATTGACCCTACTGATGGCGTTCTGTTTCACACCACCCAACCAAGCCCAGGCGGCCGAAGCCGTCCCCACATGCAACCCGTCCGCCACGAACGGATGCGTCAACGGCATCCTGCAGGACGCGTCCAAGAAGCCGATCGCCGGCGTCGAACTGAAGCTCACCGGTGCGGAAAGCGCCACGACCACGACCGACGCGAACGGCAACTGGGCGTTCAGCGTCGGCAAGGACGGCTCGTACACCGTCACGATGGATGAGTCCGTCGCCAAGGAGCACGGACTCAAGGCCGCGACCGCCACCGTCAAGGTCGAGAAGAACAGCTTCGACGCGGCCCGCCAGGTGGTCCGCTTCGACAAGCCCGCACCGGCCGGGAGCGGGTCGGGCGGTTCCGGTTCCGGCATCGCGTCCGGCAAATCCGGTTCGGGTTCGAGCGCGTCCGGCTCGACCTCCTCGACCGCGCCGGCCTCGTCCGACGCCGGCGGGGCCGGCTCGAACATCGGCGCGCGATTCTGGCAGCAGCTCTACTCCGGCGTGATCTTCGGCCTCATGCTCGGTCTCATGTCCGTCGGCATGAACCTCGTCTACGGCACCACCGGACTGAGCTCCTTCTCGCACGGCGAGCAGGTCACGCTCGGCGGTCTCATGGCGTTCGTCGGCACGCAGATCCTGCACTGGCCGCTCGTGCCAGCCGCGATCGTCGCAATCGCGATCGGTGGCCTCACCGGATGGATCCAGAACGAGATCGTGTGGGCGCCGCTGCGCCGCAAGCGCGTCGGCACCATGCAGCAGATGATCGTCACGATCGGCCTGTCGATGGCGCTGCAATACCTCTTCCAGTTCTTCTTCGGCGGCGACATCAAAGGCATCGTCAAGTCCGTGCCGAACAGCTTCCAGGTCGGCCCGATCACCACCGATTCGCCGACGCTCATCTCCGCGGCCATCGCGATCGTCACGATCGTCGGCGTGAGCCTGTTCCTCTACCGGACGCGACTCGGCCGCGCGACCCGCGCCGTCTCCGACAACGCCGCGCTCGCCGCCGCATCCGGCATCAACGTCGAACAGGTCGTGCGCATCGTGTGGATCATCTCCTGCGCGATGGCCGCGTTGTCCGGCGTACTGCTCGGCGTCTACCTGAACGGCATCTCGTGGAACACCGGCGCGACGCTGCTGCTCCTCATGTTCGCCGCCGTCACGCTCGGCGGCCTCGGCACCGCGAACGGCGCGCTCGTCGGCTCGCTGATCATCGGCATCGTCGCGGACATGAGCTCGCTCGTCATCCCCAACGACATGCGATACGCCAGCGCGCTGGCGATCCTCATCATCGTCCTGCTGGTGCGCCCGCAGGGCATCTTCGGCAAACAGCAAAGGGTGGGCTGAGACATGGACATCATGACCATCATCACCAACACGCTGGGCGAGCTCATCGCGCCCACCACGGCGGCGTACGCGCTCGCCGCCATCGGATTGAACATCCACTTCGGCATGACCGGACTGATGAACATGGGCCAGGCGGGCTTCATGCTGCTCGGCGCGTACGGCTTCGCGATCACGCAGTCGATGGGCGCGAACCTGTTCACCTCCGTGTGCGCGGCGATCCTGCTCGCCGTGATCTACGCGCTGCTGCTCGGCATCCCGACTTTGAAGCTCGGGCCCGACTATCTCGCCATGGTCACGCTCGCCGCGGCCGAGATCATCCGCATCATCGGCCGTTCCACCGCGATGACGAAGCTCACCGGCGGCTCGGCCGGCATTTCGCCGCAGGACTTCACCACGAAGTTCGAGAACCTGTCGCCCCTGCCGGACGATTCGACCACGTTCCTGTTCTGGACGTATTCGAACAACATCGCGAACTCGTGGTGGCTGCGCATCGTCGCCTGGGTGCTCGTCGCGATCGCCGCCGTGCTGTGCTGGCGCTGGTTCCGCTCCCCGTGGGGCCGCGTGCTCAAGGGCATCCGCGAGGATGAGAACGCGATCCGCTCGCTCGGCAAGAACGTCACCGTCTACAAGATGCAGGCGCTCATCATCGGCGGCATCTTCGGCGCGCTCGGCGGCATCATCTTCGTCCTGCCGCGTTCCGTGCAGCCCGATTCGCTGGGACGCGCGGTCACGTTCTACGCGTGGACGATCCTGCTGCTCGGCGGCGCCGCCACGATCTTCGGGCCGATCATCGGCTCCTGCCTGCTGTGGGTGCTACTCACGTTCGTCAAGGAACTGATGCGCGGCGCGATCCCCGAAACCGTCATTTCCTCCAACCAGGTCGAATCGCTCGGATGGGTGATCGTCGGCGTCGCACTGATGTGCCTGGTGATCTTCAGACCGCAGGGTCTGCTGGGAGACCGAAAGGAGCTGGCCTTCAATGTCTGAGAACACAGCTGAACCACTCAGGAACAAGCCGTTCCACGACCTCGCCAAATGGGCCACCAAGGCCCCGGAAGGTGAGCATCTCATCTCCACCGCGTTCGGCGACAAGGTGAAGGAGGATCTCAAGTTCGTCAAGAACGAGCCCGGCGTGCACAAGCCCGATCCGATCCTCGTGGCCGACAACGTGACGCGCCGGTTCGGCGGCATGACCGCCGTCGACGTCAGGCACTTCGAGATCGAACGGCACGGCATCACCGCGCTGATCGGCCCGAACGGCGCCGGCAAGACCACGTTCTTCAACCTGATGACCGGCTTCGACGCCCCGAACACGGGCGCGTGGCGGTTCGACGGCAAGGATCTCGCGCACGTGCACCCCGAACAGGTGGCGCGCATGGGCATGGTCCGCACGTTCCAGCTGACCAAGGTGATGAGCCGCCTCACCGTGCTCGACAACATGCTGCTCGGCGCGCCCGTCCAGCCCGGCGAGGGCCTGTTCCGCGCGCTCGTGCCCGGCCTGTGGCGTCGCCAGGAGCAGGCGAACATCGAGAAGGCGGAGGCGCTGCTCGAACGCTTCCTGCTCATCAAGAAGAAGGACGATTTCGCCGGCTCGCTTTCCGGCGGCCAGAGGAAGCTGCTCGAAATGGCGCGTGCGCTGATGAGCGACCCGCAGCTCGTCATGCTCGACGAGCCGATGGCCGGCGTCAACCCGGCGTTGAAGCAGTCGCTGCTCGACCACATCCTGTCGCTGCGCGAGGAGGGCACCACCGTGCTGTTCGTCGAACATGACATCAACATGGTCCGCCACATCGCCGACTGGGTGACCGTCATGGCCGAAGGCAAGATCGTCGCCGAAGGCCAGCCGAAGAGCGTGATGAACGACCCCGCCGTCATCGACGCGTACCTCGGCGCCCACGCCAACATCGACCTCGGCGACGATTCGGTGATGGACCTCAAGGAAAGCGAGGAACACTGACATGACTGCTACAGCATCGGCGCCCGCCGCGTCCGCGACCGACGCGCGCCCGCGCTCCGAAATCCATGTGGGCGAGCCGGAAGGCGAACCCCTCCTCGACGCCGTCGACCTCGTCGCCGGCTACATCCCCGGCGTGAACATCCTCAACGGCGCATCCCTCACCCTCCACGAAGGCGAGATCGTCGGCATCATCGGCCCGAACGGCGCCGGCAAATCCACGCTCCTCAAATCACTGTTCGGACTCGTCCACATCCACTCCGGACATCTGATCCTGAAAGGCGAGGACATCACCAACCTGCGCGCCGACAAGCTCGTCTCGCTCGGCGTCGGATTCGTACCGCAGACCGAGAACGTGTTCCCCTCGCTCACCATCGCGGAGAACATGCACATGGGCGCCTACCAGGCGCCGAAGAAGTTCAACGAACGCTTCGACTACGTGTGCTCGATCTTCCCCAAGCTGGGGGAGCGCAAGGACCAGCTCGCCGGCTCCCTGTCCGGCGGCGAACGCCAGATGGTCGCCATGGCCCGCGCCCTGATGATGAACCCGTCCGTGCTGCTCCTCGACGAGCCGTCCGCCGGCCTGTCGCCGATGCTCCAGGACGAGACCTTCATCCGCGTGCGCCAGGTCAACAAAGCCGGCGTCTCCGTCATCATCGTCGAACAGAACGCCCGCCGCTGCCTGCAGATCTGCGACCGCGGCTACGTCCTCGACCAAGGCCGCAACGCCTACTCCGGCCGAGGCCGAGACCTCCTGGAAGACCCCAAAGTCATCTCCCTCTACCTCGGCAACCTCGAACAAGAAGTCGAAGAAGAAGGCCAGTGATGCTGAGCCGTCTAATGGACAGCCCAGTGGGCTGTCCATAGGCGAAGTGAGCAGCTTATGCTGCGAAGGCTGCGTGAAACGCAGCACTTCGGCGTTGCTCCTCGGTCGACGTGCCTTCGCACGCCTTCCCTCGGTGCGCCTTGAAGCCACACACATCACCGACCTTCTCACAGAAGGCCAGTGACCTGTACCCCGGCTCTGCCTCCCTCTGACGAGGGAGGTGGCCGCCGAAGGCGGACGGAGGGAGAGACACCGAATCCCGGCCGCAAGCGCCCCCTCAGTCGGCCTCCGGCCGCCAGCTCCCCCTAAAGGGGGCGCAGGAACGCAGGGGCGGAATGCGCTCGGCGCATGCGATTCCCCTGCTCCCCCTGAAGGGGGAGCTGTCCCGCGAAGCGGGACTGAGGGGGTGCGCCCGGGACTGAGGGGGTGCACCGTCACAAGGCGACAATCACATCGCCCCGCCACACGTTCATATTCGCTTGAATAGAGAGGAAGCAATCATGAACAGCAAAAAGAAGATCATATTCACCGCGACGGCTGTCGTCGCAGCCGCCGTCATGGCGCTCGCCGGCTGCGGCTCGGCCGGCTCGTCGTCCAGTGCCGGCGCATCCGGCTCATCCGGCAAGAAGGACGCGTTCGTGCTCGGCGGACTCTGGCCGGAAACCGGCTCGCTCGCGTACCTCGCACCGCCGGAACTCGCCGCCGAGAAACTCGCCGTCAGCGACATCAACGCGGCAGGCGGCGTGCTCGGCAAAGACGTGACCACCACCGACGCCGACACCTCCGACGCGGATCACGCGGACCAGAACACGTCCGCCGTGCAGTCCGTGATGTCGAAGAACCCGTCGTTCGTGATCGGCCCAGCCTCCAGCGCCGTCGTCAAGAACGTGTACAAGACCATCACCGAACAGAAGATCCCGATGCTCTCGATGGGCGCCACCAGTTCCGACTTCTCCGGACTGAGCCCGTACTTCTTCCGCACCGTCCCGCCGGACACCGTGCAGGGCACCGTGCTCGGCCAGGTCATCGCGCAGGACGGCGTGAAAAACCTCGCCGTCGCGGTGTTCAACGACGAGTACGGCACCGGTCTGCGCGACACGGTCGTCAAGACCGTCAAGGACGCGGGCGTCAACATCGTCTACGGCGAGAAGGACGCGTTCGACCCGACCGAGACGAACTTCTCGTCCATCGCCACCGCGATCAAGGCGAGCAACCCGGACGCCGTCGCCGTGATCGCCTTCGACCAGACCAAGCCGCTCGTCAAGGCGCTGAAGAGCGCCGGCGTCGACACACACAAACTGTACTTCGTCGACGGCAACACGTCCGACTATTCGAAGGACCTCGACGCGGGGCTCCTCGAAGGATCGAAGGGCACGATCCCGGGCGTGCAGGCGTCCGACGAGTTCCAGAAGAAGCTCGTCGGCGCGTACGGCAAGGACATCAGCACCTTCACCTACGGCGCCGAAACGTATGACGGCATTATCCTCGCCGCGCTCGCCGCGCAGAAGGGCGGCAGCGCCGACGGCGAGACCATCCAGAAGAACATGGCCGCCGTCTCCGGTGCGAATGGCGGCACCGTGTGCACGACCTACAAGGAGTGCCTCGCCGCGTTGAAGTCCGGCAAGAGCATCCACTACAAGGGCGTGACCGGCATCGGCCCGTTCAACTCGAGCAACGACCCGAGCTCCGCCAACATCGGCGTGTACAAGTTCGACGCGAAGAACGTGCCGAACTTCGACCACGCGCAGGAAGGCAAGGTCCCGACCAAGTGAGGGCGTTCGGACAAGACCGAACAGGCTGGATCGGCTAACCGGTCCAGCCTGTCCGGCTGTTCGGCCGCTCAGCCGCGGTTGTCGAACATCTGCAGCAGCATCTTGCTCGGCTCGAGCGCGTAGACCGTGTGCGGCAGGCGCGCGCTCAGATACACGATGCCGCCCGCCGTGAGCTCGACCTCGCGCTCGCCGCCGCCGATGCGCAGCCGGCCTTCGAGCACCTGGATCGTCACGGGCATGGCCGCGGTGTGTTCGCTCAGCGCCTGGTCCTTGTCGAAGGCGAACAGCACGGCGCGCAGTCCGTCCTCGCGCAGCACCGTGCGCGACACGGTCGCCTCCTCCTGGATGTCGATCAGCGAGGCCAGATCGGCGACATAGCCCAGATGCGGTTCGACGGTGATGGCGTGCCCTTCGGCGTCACGGCGGCATGCGCCGTGCCCGTGTCCGCCGCCGCACCTGCACTGGTGTCGTGCGGGCTGCGGCTGTGCGGGCTGGTCGGTCTTGTTGGTGGCTTGGGTGATCTCATCTGCCATGATGCGCTCCCGTTCATCGGTCCTGTCGGACGCATGGATGTTTCGTCACCATCCATTATCGGGGCTTCCGATGGCAGAGGGGCGAGGGCAGCCGGAAATACAAAAAGACCGGAATCCTTCGATTCCGGTCCTTGTCTGTGCCCCCGCAGGGATTCGAACCCTGGACACGCTGATTAAGAGTCAGCTGCTCTAACCAACTGAGCTACAGGGGCGTAGTTGGTTCCTTTCGGAGAGCCCCGAGTGAGAATTGGACTCACGACCTCTTCCTTACCAAGGAAGTGCTCTACCACTGAGCTATCGGGGCGTGGCGGATAGTGGATTCGAACCACTGAAGCACGAAGCGGCTGATTTACAGTCAGCTCCCTTTGACCGCTTGGGAAATCCGCCGATCCGTTCCCTCCGCGGTCAGGCCTTTCAGCCCGACCCCATAAAGGCAACCTGAACATAATGGCACGTCATCGCGCATCGCGCAAGTCGGCACGTCGCGCGGGTCGCGCAGGTCGCGCCGTACCGTCGCGGTCGCGGCACCCGTCATCATCGCATTCACGATGATGACGGCACGAGTTCACCTGCGCGTGGTCGAACACACATCCTGCGGAAACGCGCGCGGAGTACACCGGATACCGACAACGATGAGGTCCGACTCAAGGGACGAACGAACGAAGGAGCGATCATGCACAACGACAACCATTACGACGCGCATCACTACAACACGTCGCATCTCGACGACAGCCAGTACGACGCCTACGTGTACGACGAATACGGCATCGAGCGCTGAGCTTCACCTATTCCTCGGCATCGTCCGAGGCCAGATCGTCACGGCCGGCCCGCACGTCGTCCACCCACATGACGAACGCCTCGGAAGGCGCGATGCCATGCTGCTCGTCGCAGACGATGGGATCATAGGCATAATGGGCACGGTAGCCGCCGGAGGCCGCGTTGTAGCGACCCCGGATCTGGGTCGGGCAGTCGTGGCCGTTCGCGAAGCACAGGTCACGAAGCTTTCCCAAGTCGCCGGTACCCAATTCCAGCACCTGCAATCTGATTGACTGGTCGTCGACCACATCCCGCAGGTATTGAATCGTTCCGTTCACGCGGAAGAACACGTTGAAGGCCGTCATACAGCCCTCGATGGATCCGTATATGTACACATCCTCCACGTTGACGTCGCCGACGGCCTCCAAGGCAAGCGCGACCAGACCCGCCTGAATGTCCATGAAATCGTCCTCGAATACGGCCATGCTGCCCTCCTTGCGGCGATACCAGCTACAGGTTACAGCGGCATGCCGAGAGCCCCGACGGCGCAGACAGGCCGGCTCGGTGACGGGCCTTCGCGGTGTGTGGGGCGTGGAATGCGCGTGAACTCGCTGCGCCGGATCATCGGTACGTACCAGTCCGGCGACCGTAATCTGCTGGAGCTCACTGACGAGGAGCTGGAGCAAGCCCTGCAGCTGACGGTGACCATCGACGGCAAGATCATGCCGACATTGACCGGATTGCTGCTGCTGGGCAAGGAGGAGTCGCTGAAACGTTTCGTTCCGACCCATAGGGCGTTCCGTGAGGCGCTGGTGACTTCCACATGTGCTGGTGGTCGTTTCGGTAGAGGATCCGTTGTGCTGGTCATGCGCCGATGATGCGGTCGATGAGGGCGTTGATGTGGATGCGCATGACGTCCATGATGTTCACCGGTAGGCTCGTGCCATCGAACGCCAATGGCAGTTCCGTGCAGCCCAGCACGATCGCCTCGGCATGCTCCCGTTCGGCCAGTCGAACGGCGATGTCCCGTAACATCTCCTGCGTCGCCGGTCTGACGATGCCGTATTCCAATTCCGTTTCGATTGCCTTGGCTATGTACCGCTTGTCCTCATCGTCCGGTGTGACGACGTCGATACCATGCACTTGGAATGGGTGCTGGAAGAAATCGCCGTCCATGGTCGGACCGGTGCCCATCAGGGCGACTCGATCGTAATGCCGGTCAACCGCGTACTGGCAGGACGTGTCCAGCATGCTGACGATCGGGATGGGCGAGCGTCGCGTCACCTCGTCGAACACTACATGCGGCGTAATGCCCGTGAACGCGGCGAACTCGGCCCCCGCGGCGGCGAGATTGGCGATTCCATGGGTCAGGTAGTCGGTGAGCCCGTCATAGTCTGCGCGTCTGCAGAAGCCCAGCACCTCGAACACGTCCAGACTTTCGATGCTCAGATGCGGGAACCGGTCTTGTCCCAAGCGCCTGCGCGCCCCGTCGGTGATCTCCTTGTAGTAGATGATCGTGGATTCCGGCCCGGTCCCGCCGATCAGTCCCAGCTTCCTCATGGCCGATTCCTTTCCGTGCCCCTGCGTTTCAGTGTGACTTGATGATTCCCGTACCGCCGGCCATGTAGTCGCGCAGGACGACCGCGTGATTGACCAGCGGATTCTTGGCCGCATACAGGAGCGTGACGGTTTCATGGGTCATGACGACGTCGCGCAGGGACGCGACCGTCTCTACGTTGGCGTCCAGTTCCGCCCGGTACCGTTCGGAGAACTTCGCAAAGCGCGCCGGATCATGTCCGAACCATTTGCGCAGTCCGGGTGAGGGCGCGATGTCCTTTAGCCACAGGTCAAGGGCGGCGCGTTCCCGGCTCATGCCGCGCGGCCACAGCCGATCCACCAGAATCCTGCAGCCGTCATCGGGTTCCGGCTCGTCATAGATACGTTTCACCATGATGCCCACGCCCGCCATCATCGAACTGCAGGGCGGACAAGTCAATCGATGCGGGACGTCCGAAAACCGAAGTCGGGCAGGATGGTGCCGATGGAGAACAGCGCCGCGCCGCCGCCGAGGCTGACGCGGCCGTCGCCGACCGTGGCGTGGATGACGCCGCCTCGCGCCGAGGCCTGATACGCGGTGAGCGTGGTCTTGTCGAGGCGTTTGCTCCAGTATGGCAGGATGTGGCAATGGCCGGAGCCACAGACCGGGTCCTCGGGGACGTTGAGCTTCGGTGCGAATGAGCGGGACACGCAGTCGGAGCCCGACCCCGCATCGCCGGCCGCCGTGACGTTGGCCAGCAGGCCGGGCAGGTCCTCAAGCAGCCCCTGGTCGGGATCGAGTCCGCGCACGGTCCGCTCGTCAGGCATCACGCACAGCAGGTCGCGGCCGAGCCACGCCTCAGCCGGACGGGCCCCCAACGCCTGCTCCATCGCGTCGGTGACCGGTGTGGGTTTCAGGTCGAAGGCGGGGAAGTCCATCGTGAACACGTCGCCGGCGTGGTCGTCGCCATCACGCCCGTCGCCCCTCCGTCGTGTCACGGTCAGCACGCCGCTCATCGTGCGGAACCGCACCACGTCGGCGTCCGGTTCCACGAACCGCAGCACCACATACGCGGAGGCGAGCGTCGCGTGACCGCACAGGTCGATCTCACCGCCCGGCGTGAACCAGCGCAGGTGCCATCCTTCCGGTTCGCGTACGACGAACGCGGTCTCGGAGAACCGGTTCTCCATCGCGATATCCGCCATCAGTTCGTCAGAGGGCCATGATTCCGGCAGACACACCGCCGCCGGATTGCCCTTGAACACCCTGTCCGTGAACGCATCCACCACATACTGCCGCATAGTCATGCTTGTCTCCCATTGCTTTCGTCGTCTACCGTCGGCGTCTGCCGTCGGATGTCCGTCGCCATGAATCCCCCAACGGGGCAGGAAGCCGCAAACCCGTCACACGAACACCAGCTGGACGAGCATCATGTACACGATGGTTCCTCCGGCGACGGACACCAGCATGCTGTGGCGCCACCGATGCAGCAGCACGATGACGAGGACCGTGATTGCCTCGGGCGCTCCATGGGATCCGGAGAGCGGCGACACATCCTTGAGCGCGTACACCACCAGCAGACCGGTCATCGCATGTGGCAGAACCCTGCCGAGGTAGGTCACGGTTCTGGGCGGTCGGCGTGAATCGGGGAACAGCGTGAACGGCAGGAAGCGGGTGAGCATGGTGCCCAACGAGACCGCCGCTATGGTCACGACGGCTTGCCATGTGGTCATGGTCATCATCGTTCCTCCCCGTTCCGGGTGTCGCGCTCGTCGCCCGCGTCTTCCAATCTCGTACGCAATATCAGGAACGTCACCAGCATCAGCGCCATGGCCGGAATCATGAACCGGTCCGGGCCGAACAGCGCCAGACAGATCGCGGAGGCCGACAGCCCGACCAGCGCAGGCGCATGAGGCCGAGCCGAATCCACGAGATTCGCGATCGCCGGGTGTGGGCGCGGGTCGCTGTCGTCGCTCTCCTTCCGGTTTCGGTCGTCATCCCACTGTTCGAGGAGAATCGACAGGAACAGGGCGGCGAGCACGAACTCGATGCCCTTGGTGTCGAACGGAAGCACGCCGCCGGCCAGCCAACCCAACGCTATTCCACCGAACCAGTAGGAGCGGCAGAGGACGGAGACGAACACCATGAACCATCCCCGGTCGACCGATTCCGGAATATGAACGCTGGAATCGATGGCGAATGTCTCGTCAATCATCGTGAAGATCAGATACGGTTTTCTCCAGCCCAATCCACGAAATGTGTCCAGCATCGACAGACCGTAGAACAGATGACGCGCGTTGACCATGATCGCCAACAGGAACGCGGACCACGGATCGAACGCGGACAACAGCAGATTCACGGTGACGAACTCCATCGACCCGGCGAAGATGACGTAGCCCATGACCAGCGGGTACACGATTGGGAATCCCTTGGCGTGCATGAATAGTCCGTAGGATCCGCCGAAGAACAGGAAGCCGGCGGCGATCGGCAGCGTGGGCGGCAACGCGGCCCGGAACGCCGTACGCAATAACGCCATATCGGGGGGTCCTTTCCTTCATTGATGTTCCCGTGCATGTGTCGAACGATCCAACTGCGCTGGACGTGTCCGATGGCGGCCATCGTATGACGTGCATATACGATAAGTACAATCAAATCCGCTAATGGACATGTAAGCGATGCTTATGCAACGTCTATGATGAACGATTATGGACAACCGGTATCTCGCCCTGCGGCACATCGTCGAATACGGCAGCGTCTCCGCGGCCGCCGACGAGCTGCGATGCAGCCAGTCGGCCGTCAGCCAGATGATCGCATCGCTGGAGAAGGAACTCGACGTCACCCTGCTCAACCGGCAGCGCGGCGGATGCACGCTCACCGAGGAGGGACGCCAGCTCTACCCGCTCATCGAGCGCTACGTGGAGGACGGTCTGCGCATCCGCGAACGGACCGACGAGATCCTCGGCCTCGACACCGGCGTGATTCGCATGGGCACCATCGCCAGCATCTCCGCCCACTGGCTGCCCGGGCTCATCAGCGGCTTCCAACAGCGTCACCCGAACGTGCGGTTCGTCCTGCACCAAGGCGACTACACCACCATCCAGGAATGGATCCACAACGGCACCATCGACTTTGGATTCATCAACCCCGCCGCCGCGCGCGACGTGCAGACCATCACCATCAAACGGGGCGCCATGCTCGCCGTCCTGCCGCAAGGTCATCCGCTCGCAGCACTTGACCGGGTGCCATTGGCCGCGCTCGCCAAGGAACCCATGATCCTGCTGGAGGAGGGGCATTATTCCGAGCCGTTGGAGGCGTTCGCGTCTATCGGGCTCAAGCCGAATGTGCGGTTGCGCATCCACGACGACTACTCGATCATGACCATGGTCGAGGCCGGATTGGGCTTCAGCATCCTCGCCGAACTCATCCTCCACCGCACCAGTGCCAACTACCGGATCGTCCTGCGTCCCACCGACCCGCCCGTGGACCGCACCATCGCCATCGCCTATGCCGACCGCGACAGGCTCCCCTTGGCGGCCAGACGATTCATCGAGCACCTGCGAAACAACATCGACGCATTGCCCTGAAGGGGTTGCCGGGTTGCCTCTGTTTGCCCGGTTACGTGGGGTTGCTGAAAAACGAAAACCCCAGAACCTCGTGGTTCCGGGGCGATGGCGGAGGATGCGAGACCCCAACCTTCACGCTGGCTCCGCCTTACCGCCGACTGGGGGTTTCGCGTTTCGACGGTTCCACGGACTCATCTTCGCGCCCATTCGACGCGAATTAACAGGACAATTTTGACTATTGTCGATTTTGTCAGAAACTGATAGAATGGCGGCAACATAAGGAGGAATCATGACGGCTGTACTTGAAATGCCGCGTGCCGGTGGGACGACGATTCCGCGCGGCAATCGCGCGCTCGTCGGTTCGGACGGTGACGTGGTGGAGTTGAGCGCCGAGGCGTATGAGGCGGCGTTGAACGCGGCGTTCGGTGCGATGGGACGTCGCCGCATGATTACGACGGGAGAGGCAGCGAAGTTGCTGAACTGCTCGGCGCGCACGGTGGCCCGCATCCTCGATTCCGGCAGGCTGCCGTTCACCCGCAATGGTGCCGCCGGTCGCCGCATGGTGGATGTGGTCGATGTGATGGACTATCAGAAGCGTGAGCGTGAGCGCATGGAACGGTCCCTGGCTTCGATGCGCCACGCGGCTGTGGAGATGGGGCTGTACGGCGACGATGATGCGGCCTACGTCGCCGATTTCGACTGACGAGCCGGGGACGAATCGTGACGAAACCCGTCGTATTGCTTGATGCCAATGTCTTCCCCGCGGTCTGGTTGCTCGACATCATGCTCACGTTGGACGAGGAACAGGTGATCGATGCCGTGTGGTCCGAGCGGATTCTAGAGGAGGCGCGTCGCGCGCTCGTTGAAAGACGCAACCGTACGCCGGAACAGGCGGATCGTCTGCTCTCGTTCATCACGCCGATGAACCCTACCCATTGCGTCTACGGTTGGGAACATCTCGAAGCGACGCTTGAGCTGCCGGACCCGGATGACCGGCACGTGCTCGCCGCTGCCCTGTCCGCCGATGCCGATTACATCGTTACGTACAACCTCAAGGATTTCCCGCCGCTGAGTCTTGAACGGTACGCTGTGGAAGCCGTTCATCTGGACGAGTTCCTGAGCACGATGCTCACGCGCGACCACGATGGCATCGTGAATGCGATGAACGCCGTCGTGTCCAGTAAGGATAATCCGCCGCGTACCATGGCCGAGGAGCTGGCACATCTGCGTAGGCTACGCCTGGACAGATTCGCCGATGGCATGGAGCGGGTCGCTCGCTAAAGGGTGATGGGAATCGTGTGTCTTGCCCGGGAGCGGGCCTAGGGGTCTGAACCTAGGAAGTGGGTGTGGGTAAGGTTCCTAGGTTCGGGTGGAGGTTGGGGTCCATCAGGAGTCCACGATTCCGTCTCCGTCACTGTGTCCACGCCATGTTGGCACGAGCCGTCGCATCACTCATGGGATGACTGTGATGGGGTGAGGCTGCGCCATGCGCCGCGTCTGTCCGAGCCGATGCGCTCATGGATCCGCCGGTGCCGGTGAGTACGTTGAGCGAATTCCGCATCATCTTCGGACATCGCAGAATGACCGAGCAGGAAGGAACCTCATACTCGCGGGACAACATGCGTCAGGCGATTCTCTCGTATCTGGCGGAGCGGAACAGCGCCAGCACATCCGAACTGGCCGACGCGGCGGGAGTATCGGCGAAAACCATCCGCGACTACCTGTCCGGTTTGATGGACGAGAACCTCGTCGAGGGCATCGGGTCCAAGTACGGTCCCAAGCGCCGGTACCGGCTGGTGGCTTCCGAGTAGAAGCCGGGGCTGCGTTGCGTACTCCGAACCCGAACCTGGGAAGTTACCTAGGAACCTAGGAAGTGGGGTGTGGGTAAGGTTCCTAGGTTCGGGTACGGGTGCGGGCCGATGGGGGATGCCTGTGGGATGCGGGGCTCTGGCTGCGCGTCTGTCCGAACCGGTTGTTGAACGAGCGCACCGTCTCGACGTGTCCGCCTTGGGCTGGACGCCGCAGCGCTTGGACCCCACTTCTCGGGGTCGTCGGCAATGAAAAAGGGTTTCCGGAAAACTCCGAAAACCCTGTTGGCGGAGGATACGAGATTCGAACTCGTGAGGCTGTTACACCAACACGCTTTCCAAGCGTGCGCCATAGACCACTAGGCGAATCCTCCATGTGTTTCCCTGAACTCCTGAACAAGCAAGCTCAGCACACAATTGAGAGAGAATAGCATGGGATTTGCGGATGTGTCCAATCTTGTGTGCCATCGGCGTGTCGCGAGCCGTCGTCGACGTTGACGACGGTGGTCTCGTTCGCCTCGTTCCGGGGCGTCGTGAGCCTTCTCCCCACTGACAATCATAGGGTGTGAAGGTTAACGGAATGTGGTGGTCGTCGACCGGGTGCTGACGATGCCGGAAACGTCGTGGCCGCCGTTCGTCGGGTGGTGAGAGAATACGTCCATGACCGAAGTGAAGACGACCGCGAACGCCGCGAAGACCGACAAAACCGTCGCGAAGACCACGAAGACCGCGAAGACCGCGAAGAAGGACCCCAGGACCATCGACAAGCTCGCCATGGTCATCACCACCTACAAGCGCCAGAACCTGCTCGCCACCCTGTTCGAGTCGATTCTCGCGCTCGAACAGGCGCCGTGGCGCGTCATCGTCGTCGACAACGAGCATTCCGACGAGACCAAGTCCATGGTCGAGGATTTCGCCGCCGACGTCACCGCGCAGTGGGGCAAGACCGTCGCCGACCGTTCCGGCAACCAGTCGCGCGTCGTCTACGCGCCGCAGACCGAGAATCTGGGCGGCGCGGGCGGCTTCTCCGCCGGCGTGAAGAAGGCGTACCAGCTCGGCGCGGAATGGTTCTGGGTGATGGACGACGACGTCGCCGTCCTGCCCGACGGCATCGCCAAGCTCGCCCCGTGGACCCGTCGCCACGAGGTCATCCAGGGCAGCCGCTTCGACTATGACGGCGGCCCGTTCTACTGGCAGTACGATTTCCGCATCGGTCTCGGCATCCCGAACCCGATCGCGCCGGCCGCGTTCGGCCGCGCCGGCTTCCGCACGATGAACACGCTGTGCTTCGAGGGCGGCCTGTTCAACCGTCGCGTCGTCAAGGAGATCGGCCTGCCCGATCCGCGCTTCTTCATCTATTGGGATGACACGATCTACGGCTACCGCGCGAGCAAGGTCACCGCGCCGATCGTCATCCCCGACGTCGTGCTGCGCCGTACGCGCGAAATCGGCAACTGGGACATCGCCGGCCTGCGTCAGCTCAACTCCACGTCCGACATGAACCGCTACCACATCATGCGCAACCGCGGCTACATGGCCCGCTACTTCATGGTGTACGGCGACTACCGTCCGTTCCTCTTCGGCCTCGGCACAATCGCCACCGCCGCGAAGGAGCTCATCCGCCTCGTCATGGTCGACCGCGAGCACTTGAAGACCGGCGTCGTCCAGATCGCGAAGGGCTGGTGGGATTCCCGCAAGCTCCTGCACGACAACGCGTGGCGTCCGATGCCGTGCCCGCTACCCGACGTGCTCGACGACTGATTCGGGGCCGGTTCCGCCGACCGGTGCGCTGCGGATGCGTCTGCCGTTGTGTCTGCCGTTGTGTCCGCCGTGCGATTGGTGATGGCGCTTGAGTACGGTCTGCCAACAGGGGTTTATAGGGGGTATGCCCCCTATAAACCCCATTTTAATGGCTTGCGCTCTTGGGGTGTTAGGGGGCATTGAAGGGGGTATAACACCCACGCGCAAGAAGCGGACGGAGTCATGTCGGTGCTGACGCCCGGAGGCGTGATGTTCCAGAGCCTGTCAGATTTATGCAGGTAGGAGTGGCGAGAATCTGGAGCCCCCGTGGCGGCTGACAATAGGGGGTATTCCTGCCTATAGGGGGATTGCATAGGGGGACGGCTACGAAGAATCTTTACGGGGGTATGGCGTAAAGAAGAACGGGGGCATTGGAGTTGGGCTACTAACCCTACCTTCAAGACATGTCCGATTGATCTCAGCTGCCTCATTCGGCTCAGGTGGTGCAGGAGCTAGCGGCGTGAATGGTGCTCCGTGACACACAACGAACGTTCGGTGGCTCGACCACGTCCCCCGGGGCTCGGACGAAAGGCGCAGTGCCGCGTTGCCTGTTTGACTACTAAAAAATATGGGGGCATTTTAGGGGGCTATTCCCCCTTATCTGCCCGGGCGTCTTCGAATCGCATTACCCCCGTTTATACCCCCTATCGACAGAATGGAGGACCGCAGAACGGGGGTGCCATGTCAGGCCTGTAATGTGTGCGACTCGGGTAATCCCGGAAACTCGCCGCTTTCGTGCTAGCGCCGTTATTGTCTGTGCCGCCCGTACGCGTGCACCGATTGCTGGTTAGGGGGTATGTATGGCTCCATACCCCTGTTCAGCTTCAGCGGATAGGCTGCATGCCCCCTTCCTGACCCCCTATTGGTTACGTCACCCCCGTAAATCACATAGGCGTATGGGGGTCAGCGCGCGGGCGCGTATGCCCGCTTGCCTCGTTGCTCCTTCTGTGGCCTCGTTCTCTGCGCCCTGCGTTGTGCATGCTGTGCATGCCGCGCACGTTGCAGGCTGATTTGCCCACAGGACATGAACCTGCGTGGAAATTCCGGAACGCGGAGACTTGGGGCTCTCGAACATGTATGGTTTGCCCCGCTTTGTGCGCGGTTGGGCACGTAACGTGCATGGTTAGGAGGGCAACGTGCATAAACGAGCACGCAACGTGTAGGAGAATAACGCCAACTTGCAGCGTATGGCCCTGAAGGCATCCGCATCTACGATCATTTATGTCGCCGACTTCCGCGGAATTCCAAGGATCGTGGTCTTGCAGGCAGCCGGCGGAAAGACGTTCTTCAGGGTCGTGCCCTACAGGTTCAAGCCAATCGGCTACAGGTACGTCCGGTTCTTCTACAGGTTTCCGCTTGGACTATGCAGGTATCTACCCGAACCATGCAGGAATGTGTCTGAAGCATACAGGTTCGGATACGGATACGCCCTGTATGGTCCGTCCCCATGCGCCTGTACACACTTGGCTGGCCTGGGCTGGCCCGGGCCGGCCCGACGGCGTGCAGACCTGCCAAGCATGGGGCAGATCCTCACTCGGCGGCTCCCATGTGCGGTTCCTCCCGAAGTCGTCTCCGGTTATCCACCGTCTCATACGTGCTCCTCCACCGCGGGCCGGCTGGATTTCAGCTCCGATTCATGACCGCCTACGCTTCATGCCATGAATGTTGCAACCACACCGACGACCCCGGGCATTGCGATGAGGCAATTGGCTCTGAACCGGCTTGACGAACTGCGCAAGGCCATGGACCTCGCGAACAGGCATGGTGTCGCATTCGAGTGCGGTCTGATTTCAGCCCTCCGGCTGCACGGCATCGAGCTGCCGCTGCTCCCGCGCGGCGCGCTTGACCTGGAGAAGCTGCACATCGTCGTGGACGACCCCGCGAAGCGGCGCATCTGGAATGGAGTGCAATGCCATCTGTTGACCAAGCCCGCGTGGCTGACCATTCCCCAAGAACACCGTCGCGAGTATTCACCCGGCCAGATCATCGAGGGCGTGCAAGCGACGCATCCGCTGCTGGTCTGGGCTCAGATGGCGCGGATTCTCGACGAGGACGAGCTGACGGTGCTCGCCGACTCGATGATGCGCCGCAACCAATCCGACCCGCATTTCACCCCGGATGATTTCAATGCGCTGTTCGAAGTCCTGCCGCCGCGGTTCAAAGGCCGCGTGAAATGCCTAAACGCCATGCGCCGCATGCGCGAGAACACCGATTCCTCGATGGAGACCCGGCTTCGTCTCAGATTGGAGGCCGAACCACTGCCGGAGCTTCGCTCATTACAGGTCAACCACAAGGTGGCGATCAACGAAAACGGTGCCTTCGTGTATCTGGATATGGCGTTGCCCGATCTGCGCATCGGCATCGAATACGCGGGACGTCATCACGCCGACCAGTGGAGCGACGACGTGTCCCGCCAGTCCGCGCTCACCGCGGTCGGTTGGGAGGTGCTGACCGCGCACAACGACACCTTGAAGGACGCCGAACAGTGGCGCGAGTTCCTGATCCGGCTGACCGCGTTGGCCCTGAGCCAGCGCCAATACCACCGCCGCCACCAACGATGAACGCCATGTGACCGTCCCGCCGCCGCCCGCCCTTCACGCGCCTATGGTGTCTTGCGTATCCGATAACCACAACCCATGCATAACCACAACCCACGCAATCACACCAACCCACACCAACCCACACCACATCAAAAGGCCATTCCATGTTGTTCCAATCCGGCGCGCTGCTGCTCGCCATCATCGGCCCGTACGCGCTCAAGCATCTGCACGTGTTCGGCGAACGCGACTACAAGGTGGCGCAGGGCCTCGTGTTCAACCTGACCCTGCCGTGCGCGATCATCCTCTCGTTCGCCACGAACAAGCATGACATGCGCATGCTGTGGATCGTGCTGTTCGGCTTCTTCGCCTGCGCGATCCCGCTGTTCGTGGTCTACGCGGGTTCGCGCGGCGACGAGCGCAACTACCGCGCGTTCCAGATGCTCAACGCGTCCGGCCTGAATCTGGGCGCGTTCTGCCTGCCGGTGGTGCAGACGTTTATGGGCGCGTCGGCGGGTCTGCCGGTCATCATGCTGGATATCGGCAACGCGACGGTCGCGACGGCCGGTTCGCTCACGATCACGCGCACGCTGCTGCACATGGACGACAATTTCAAGAGCCTGCCGATGATCCTGCGTCTGCGCAATATCGCGCGTGATTTCCTTGGTTCGATCAGTTTCGATATCTACATGCTGATGCTCGTGTTCATGTTCCTGCACATCACCATCCCGCAGCCGATCGTCACGCTGATCACGCCGTTCGCCAATGCGAACGCGTTCTGCGCGATGGCGATGATCGGCCTGATGATGGAGATTCCGGACAATCGTAAGGACAAGATCGAGCTCGCCAAGGTGATTGCCTGGCGCGCACTGTTCGGCGTGGCGATCGCGCTCGCCGCCTGGTTCCTGCTCCCGTTCGATATGCGTATCCGCGAGATCATCGTGCTTGGCGCGTTCGCTCCGATCACGATCTTCTCGACGAAGTTCACCGATTCCCTGACCGGCAACGCGAAGCTCGCCGGTTTCTCCCTGACCGTCACCGCCGTCATCTCCCTCATCGTGATGACGGCCCTCCACGCCGTCCTCCCCGGCGCGTGAGCGCGGGGAGTAGTTGGGTGCGTGCGTGCCGACGTGCGACCTGCGTCGCGCACGTCGCACACGCACGAGCGTCACGGTGCGTGACCGTCGTCGCGCTACTCCAGTAGCCAGTCGATGATGTTGGTCTGTTTGATGCCGGCGTGATTCCCGTTCCCGATGCGGTCCATGGTCAGCAGGGTCTTGGGATGATTGTCGTCGATGATTCGGAGCGGGCGGAGTTCTCGGGCGAGTGTGGATTCGTCCATCACGCTTAGTGAGACCTGGTAATAGTGGTCGCCTTGCAGACCCGGCGTATAGAAGTCCACTTCGGTAGTGCCTACTTTGCCGATGTGGACGGTACGGTGGCGTCGGAGCAGCTCGAGGTAGATGATGTTCTCGATGCGGTGCCCGAGGTCGCCGCCGGTTTTGCCGAGGAACCAGAATCGGAAGCCGGGATCTCCCAGATAGTATTTTTCAAGGGTTTTCAGATAGGCTTTGCCTTTGATGTCATATCTGTCGGCTCGGAACAGCAGATAGTTCTCGCGCAGGGCGGTGATGTACTCGTTCACCGTGGTGGGGGAGATGCCGCGATGGGTCTGTTTCATGGCATCGGCTATGCCTTTTACGGATGTGATGTTGCCGGCATTGTCCGCCAGGAATGAGGCGACTTCGTTGAAGGCGGCGGTGTTGATGCGTGGATGGCGTTGCGCGATGTCCTTGACGAGGATGGTGTTGAATACGCCTCCGAGGTAGTCCGCGATGTCCTGATCGGAGTCGAGGGTGGCTGCGTACGGCAGACCGCCGTACAGCAGGTAGCGGTCGAAGGACTGCTCCGGCGTCTCGGTGGCGGGTCGTGCGCTGCGGTATTCCTTGAACGATAGGGGCAGCATGCGGAGTTCCACGTATCGTCCGGTGAGCCGTGTGGCCAGTTCGCTGGAGAGCAGGTCGGCGTTCGATCCAGTGAGGTAGAGGTCGACGTCGTCGCGCACATAGAGTCCGTCGGCGGCTCGTTCGAACTCCCGGACGTGTTGGATTTCATCCAGGAACACGTAGTTCGTGACGCCCGGTGCCAGACGGGAGACGATGTAGTCGTAGAGGGGTTTGGCGTTGGTGGGGTAGTCCTCTTCCAAGCTTTCGAAGTTGATGGCGATGATGCGTTCCGGTGCCACGCCCTCGGCGATGAGATGGTCGCGGAATAGTTTGAGTACGGTGGATTTGCCGCAGCGGCGTAGCCCCGTGACCACTTTGATGACGTCCTTGTCGCGCCATCGTTCCAACCAATCCGTGTATGCGGGGCGATTGATCATTACGTGTCCTTCTCCTCGTTCCTGCATGAGTCCCCTTACTGCAGTCCGTTCGCAAGATCTTTGCAGTTGTGACATGCCGCCAGAATTCATTAATTCTATCAGTGATGTGGCAAGTATATATCATTTTGCGGATTTCTATCAGTTTAAGTGATAGAACTCTGTTGCAGAGGAAGTTGTACTACCTATTCCGGCTATACAGACAAATGCGTCTCAGCTGGATACTGATGTGAGCCCGTTATTTGCTCCGTACGCTGTCGGGAGTCACATCTCCCTGTATCGGGCTTCGCCTTATCCGTCTGGCCGGTTAGACTGAACCACAGTCGAAAACGTTGCGATTGCGCCGGTTTCCGCGTGTGGCGGCCGGCATGATGCTCGATGCGACGAGAGTGCGTCAAGGAGTCTGGACATGGTGGGGAAGAATCTGTTCGGTGCGTCGGGGCATGGTTCTGTGGAGTCGTGCGCGTCGCGTATGCCGCGTGTGTTGCGCGTGGTTGTGCCGTCGGTTGCGTCGGTCGTGTCTGTCGTGTTGTTGGGTGCGGTGTGCGTGGTTCCGGCCAGTGCGCTCGCCGACGTGAGTGCGGATACTGCGGGTACTGCGTCCGGCGCGGTTTCCGGCGTGCCTGCCGCGTCCGGCGCGTCCGCGTTCGCGGCGCGGCCGGTCGCGGATGTTTCCGATGATGCGGTGTCGGATGCGATGCCGGGTAATCCGGATGCCGATCTGCCGGACAGGGTGTCGTCGGAGATTCCGGATGATGCGACGGTGGTGTCGGAGCGGTATGCGGTGACTCCGGATGGCGGGTTGAAGGACATCGAGACGGGTGAGGCGGTCACCGATCCGGCGATCGTGGGCACGGAAGGCCGTCAGCCGGATCCGTTGGCGAAGTCGGGCGGCGAATCGTTCATCCCGGTGAGCGCCGGTGAGGTGAAGGCGAAGGTCGCGGCGAACGGCGGCGACGTGGATGCGGATGCGGGTGGCGTTGCCTCCCGTTCCGTCGGTTCGGTGCGTCTCGCGTCCCTGCCGGGCAACGAGTACGGCGCGCATTGGGGTTCGTACAACGGGACTCCGGCGTTCTTCGACGCGCGTAATAGTCTGTTCGTCCAGCAGGCGAGTGGCGTGATCGACGTGTCGACGTGGCAGGGGACGATCGACTGGCAGAAGGTGAAGGATGCGGGCGTCGGTGGCGCGATCATCCGTCTGAGCTATGGCTGGGACAACGGGTTCGACGCGCAGGCGTTGCGGAACATCAGCGAGTGCCGGCGTCTGGGGATTCCGTTCGGCGTGTACGTGTTCTCGTATGCGGAGAATGCGGGTGATGGCGCGTCGGAGGGCGCGGACGTGGTGAGCCTGCTGCGGAAGGCGGGTGTGAATCCGGGGGACTTGAGCTATCCGGTGTTCTATGACTTGGAGACGTGGACGTATACGGGGCATCGGAGTCCGTCGTCCCCGGGCGTGTATGAGGGGATCGTGGATGCCTGGTATGCGAAGCTCCGGGCGGCGGGGTACACGAATCTGAGCGTCTACTCGTACACGAGCTATCTGAACACGGCGTTGGACAGCGCGAGCATCCATGCGAAGACGCGTTGGGTCGCCCAGTACGGTTCGACGATGCAGTACACCGCGTTCCCCGCGAACGACCGCGGCTGGCAGTACACCAGCAGCGGCAAGATCACCGGCATCACCGGCAACGTCGACCTCAACGCCTTCGGCAACAAGGAGTATCAGACCGGCTACGATGTGCGTACGATGCCGGCGATTTCCGTTCCGAACGGTACGTACTACATCAACTCTGTGAAGCGTGATTCCTCCGGCGTGGAGATCGCCGGTGGCGGCACCGCGAATGGCGCGAAGACCCAGTTGTATGCCGCGAACAAGTCGAAGGCCCAACAGTTCACGTTCACGAGGCAGTCCGACGGCAGTTACGTGATCAGGAACGTCAACTCCGGCAAAGTCCTTGACGTCGCCAATGGTGAGGCCAAGCCCAGTGCCGTCGTCCAGCAGTTCGACGCGAACGGTACCGTCGCCCAACGATGGTTCATCCGTGATTCCGGTTCGGGTTGGTACCTGCAGTCCGCGCTCGGCAACTGGGTGTTTGATATCGCCGGTGGCGACACGTCCGACGGCACGACCGTCGCCTTGTACGGGCCGAATGATTCGTCCGCCCAAAAGTTCTCCGTCGCCACGGTCGGCGCGAATGTACCGACGAATACGAAGGTGCGTATCCAATCCGCGAAGAACGCGGACTTCGTGATGGACATGACCGCTGGTTCCACGGCGAATGGCACGAGAGCCCAACTGTATGCGTGGAATGGCTCCGAAGCGCAGATGTACCGTCTCAATGAGGTTGGTAACGGTGTGTACCGCATCATGAACGTCAGGTCCGGCAAAGCTGTGGAGGTCGCCGGTGCGTTGGCCGGTAACGGTGTGGCCATCCAACAGTTCGACTCGAATGGTACGACGGCGCAGCATTGGTCCGTGCTCGCGGATGGGAATGGGCTCACGTTCCTCAACGCGGGGACCGCGAAGGCGGTCGACGTGCCTGCCGGCAACGTGTCCGCGCAGGTGAAGCTGCAGACGTACACATACAACGATTCCGTCGCACAGCAGTGGACGCTGGATAAGGTGAAGACGATGCGCGAACGTCTGGACGAGCAGGCCGCGGCCAATAGGAGCGTGCTCGCGGACGGTACATACAAGGTGTCGGCCGCTGTGAAGACGTCGATGGTTTTGGATGTCTCCGCCGGTTCCGTTGCGAATGGCGCGAACGTGCAGCTGTATTCGGATAACGGCACCGACGCCCAGCGTTGGATCGTCTCCCATGATGCGCAGGGCTATGTGACCCTGACGAATGCCGGTTCCGGCAAGGTGCTGGATGTGTTCAACGGCGTCACGGCGAACGGCACGAATATCCAGCAGTTCGCCGGCAACGGTACGTGGGCGCAGAAGTGGATCGCGGTGAGGAACGCGGACGGCAGTATTACGTTGCGTTCCGCCGCCGCGGAGGGCATGGTGGTTGATGTGTTCAACGCGTCCACGTCGAATGGTGCGAACGTGCAATTGTTCGCCGGCAACGGTACCACCGCGCAGAAGTGGCGGTTCATCGAAGCCAAGACCATGCGCGGTCGGTTGAATGACGCCGCCTCGAAGAACCGGAACGTGCTTGCTGACGGCAGGGTGGTCGTGTTCGCATCGAAGTTGAACGCCGGCAAGGTAATGGACGTCGCCGGCGGATCCGCGTCGAATGGCGCGAACGTGCAGCTGTTCGCCGGTAACGGTACGAACGCGCAGAAATGGCGGGTCTCACACGATGCGCAGGGATATGTGACGCTGACGAACATCGGTTCCGGCAAGGTGCTGGACATCGCCGGCGGATTCACCACCAATGGGACCAACATCCAGCAGTTCGCGGGCAACGGTACGTGGGCGCAGAAGTGGATCGCGGTGAGGAACGCGGACGGCAGCGTCACGTTGCGTTCCGCCGCTGCGGAGGGCATGGTGATTGATGTGGCCGCCGGCTTGACCTCCAACGGCACGAATGTCCAGTTGTATACGTCGAATGGCAGTGCCGCCCAGCAGTGGCTTCTGAAATAGTCGACGAGGATGGTGGTGCGGTGACGAGTCATCGCACCACCACATCGGAGTTTCAGTCGTGACTCCATTTCAGATTGTGATGATTCCATCGCACAATGGTTTGTGCATCGTGGTCGGGAATATTTGCAGTAGCTTTTCGCCATCCCCCTCTGGGAAGCCGTTACGTTTGGCGTAAGGGGCGAGGAGTTCCGCAAGATAGGAGCGGTTGAGGTTTTCGAGCATCTCCTTGCTGGCGTTCAGGAAGATATCCGAGACAAGCGAGAGGTCCGTATCCTCTGCGACGAGGTCCGCGGTGGTCTGTTCGATGGTGGTTACGGGCAGCCCTTCCCGGTTCGTCAGTGATTCAGGTGGGTATCTTTTGGTGCGTAGCATGATACCGGTGCGTTGGGTTTGCTTACGCATGGGGGTGCTGAAGCAGTAGGGTTCCGGAACGAAGTCGCCTATTCCAAGCAGCCACGCGGCGGTATGGGAGCTCACTACTGCATCCGGAATCGAATCCTGCAGCCGCTCCTCGGCCGTTTGTTGCGGGTATAGAGACAGCCAGGCGGCATGTATCGCCTCGAATTGTTCCGACGGGGCGGAGTTGTTGCGGTACACCCCTTTGAGCAGTCTCTCTAGTTTGCCTGCCCTCTCAAGCTTGTAAAGGTCCGAGCGGGAAACGTTGAAACGTCGGGCTTGAGCTGAGGTCACCAGTCCCCATTGCGTCGCCATCAGAGGGGCGAGTCTTTGGAATGCTGGCTTGTTCTTCATGCTTGGATTGTATCCCTATGAGGATACAATCCAAGCATGCTCCTTACTGTTGAGGGTTAGTGGCGCTTCATATAGGCGAAGCGGTTGGCATCGACGACACCGATGCTCTGGAAGTGACGGCACGGTGATATGTACTACTCCAACCGAGCGCGGTCTTTGCGCTTCGTTGTGGATAACCGTCGGAGATGGGCTACTATGGTGTACCGTTCATGAAATGTGCGCATGCCGCTTGACGGGAGCGAGTTTTCAGCTGACAGAGTGAGGTAGTGCGGGATATGGATATTCAGAACTCCACGGATAGGCGTTCGCTGACGGTGATGGTTCCTTGCTTCAATGAACAGGAATCGTTGCCCCTATTGTTCAAGCGTATGGATTCGTTGATTGCCGACGCGAAGAATCTTGAGTATACGTTGCTGTTCGTGGATGATGGTTCCAAGGACGATACCCGGGCGTTGATACGCGAATACGCAAAGACTCATTCGTATGTGGAGTACATCTTCCTGTCGCGTAACTTTGGCAAGGAAAAAGCCATGTATGCCGGGATCGAGAATGTGCATACGGATGGTTTGGTGATTATCGACGCGGATTTACAGGACCCTCCGGAGCTGATTCCGCAGATGGCCGAGCTGTGGAGGCAGGGATACGATGACGTGTATGCCCGGCGCCGTTCCCGTGAAGGGGAGAGCTGGTTGAAGAAGGCGACGAGCCGTTGGTACTATGACTTGTTGCAGAAGGTGTCTGGTGTCGCGATTCAGAAGGATACCGGTGATTTTCGCCTATTGGATCGCAAGTGCATCGATGCGTTGAAGCGACTGGACGAATCCGAGCGTAACTCGAAGGCGCTTTTCAGCTGGATTGGCTTCCGGAAAATAGAGTTTCTTTATGATCGCGATAAGCGTGTAGCAGGAAAGACCAAGTGGAATTACATGAAACTGTTCCACTTGGCAATGGATGGCATCACAAGTTTTACTACCATGCCGTTGAAGATCGCTACATGGGCGGGCGGCATCGTATCCTTTGCTGCAATTGTATATGCGATTGTGATTTTGATTAGAACGTTGGCATGGGGCGTTGATGTGCCGGGGTATGCGTCGACCATGGTGGTGGTACTGGTCCTTGGTGGAATCCAGCTACTGAGTCTCGGTATCATAGGCGAATATCTCGGACGAGTGTTCATGCAGACCAAGCATCGGCCGAATTATCTCGTGCAGGAGCAGCATATTGTCAAATGAGCAGCAGGCAGCATCCTGTGAAATGGTTTTACCTGCCTGCGGGATGAGGCAGTGGAAGCGTATTGTCGTACTATTCTTGGCGATAGTGTGGTTTGTCGCCGATATCCCTATGTTTATGACATATCTGCCTATGACACAAGGGCAGGATCTGCTGTTTCATCTCTATCGAATTCAAGGGATTGCGAACGCACTGCAGAGTGGGCAGTTCCCTGTTCGCATGCAATATTCACAGATTGATGGATATGGGTATCCGCTATCCATTATGTATGGGGACATATTCCTGTATCCATCGGCAATATTGCATATACTGGGTTTGTCCATTGGGTCCGCATACAAACTATTTGTATTAGCACTTAATTTGGCAACAGTCATCGTCACATTTGTAATTGTTAGACGGGTGTTTGACTCCACGTTAATTGCGTGCGTTGCCAGTGCTCTATGGACATTGTCTCCTTATCGTTTGGTGGACGTGTATTTGCGCGCAGCCGTTGGTGAATACACGGCTTTATTCTTCTTCCCGGTGCTTTTATATGGGTGGTATGCGATTATATATTCCGGCTCCAGTAAGCATCCTTGGCTGTGGACTTCACTGGGGATTTCAGGTATCGTATTATCGCACGTAATTAGTGTCCTGCTCATAGCCGTGACGATGCTTTGTTTCTTGATTGTGGGACTCTATGTGAATCACACAAGATATGTATGGAAACAGCTGGCGCTATCCGCCGCATGCTCGATAGGTCTCTGCATGTGGTATGTAGTGCCCTTCCTGGATTATTACCACAACGTCGACATGCGTGTCCTGTCGTTGGATAATGCCGAGAAAATATCCGTAGCGGCAAGTAGTCTGGTGCAGCCGGCACAGCTGTTCATGTTTCTTCCTCCTATGACAGGTGCTAGTGGACGTGATCCTAATCAGGTGGCGCAAGATATGCCGCTGGCGCTCGGATGGGCGCTGTTGCTCGGCATGGCAGTATTTATTCTGGTAATTGTTCTTGGCGATGTTATTTGCCGGAAGAAGTCATGTCGTATGTTCCGCATCGGTCTGATTGCTTTTGCAATCAGCATGGCGTTACTATTTCTAATGTCGACTCTATTCCCTTGGCACTTGAGTAGATTCGCTATATGGAATGAGATGATTAGTCTTGCTGCTTCTATTCAATTCCCGTGGCGTTTCCTTGGTGGCGTATCCGTCTTACTGATAGTGGTTTGTTGTGCTGGGTTATTTTGCCTATACTCCAATGCAGCCTATATGCGCATAGCCCGTATGGGAGGTGCGCTGATTGTATGTATTGCTCTAATGGAGGCCGGGTTCGCTACAAGTAGCTGGATTCATGGATCCGAGCCCAGCGGTAAGTTCCCATCTGTAGCGTCTGCTCAGATGAGTGGATATGGCGTAATAAATGGTGAATATCTCCCTGAGAAGTTCGATGTCTCGTACCTTGATTCACACCTTGGCGACCCTGAGAGCAGCAATGCTCGTATAGAAAAGTATGTGAAAAAGGATGGGACAATCGATTTGTATATTTCGGCGTCGAAGAGTGGTAGCGTAACGTTGCCATTGCTTATGTATCCCAATTATCGGGCTGATACTGATTTCGGTCGTACGCTTACATTGCGTGAAACATCAAACAGGTTGATGCAATTGGATTTGCCTGATGATTATGCCGGATGGGTGCATATTTCCTATGTTGAACCATTGTCTTGGCGTATATCAGAAACAATTTCTGTCATCACAATTTGTGCTTTAATGCTCCTTTTTGTGGGAAAACGTTTTGTTCGACTCGTACTTATGTTGCCGTTTGCTTGCCGATCTGCGTAGGTAAAGGTTGAGTTTTCAATTATTTCGTTGTTTAATTGAATGCCGTGGGTATATGAAAGGCTGGGGTGCTACGCGATAGGGGCGCGGCATCCCAGCCATTGGTTTGGCATAAAATGGTTTATGCTATCTTCCGCTGAATAATTTTGTTTTTGACCCCTGTGAGAGATTCGGCTAGAAGTCGAATACCAATTGCTGCATATGGAATCATGAGTTGAACGAAGGGCAGCGTGTACTGGCCTTTCGCTTCCCACGCTATATACAGTAGGAATCCCCCGGTGACGCAAAATGCAATTCCCCAAAACTCGTATCTGTTTTTCTTAGACAGGAATGCTACTAGATAGCCAAGGGAAATAATTGTAGCGAATACATCCATTAAATACACAATGATGGTGTGGAGCTTTCCGTCATATACGGAATTGGCAATGGCGGTTTTGGGACGATCGCTGATGGGAGGCGTAGTGCCACGAGTCCAATTGGAAGCTATGATTGATCCATAAGTCGGATCACCCCATTCATAGACCAGTTTCTTCGCTATGAAATGAGCTGCATCCAGCGGATCGTCCTTGAAATGGGAGAGTCGCCGCGAAATCAGTTTTTTGTTCAGCTCCGCCTGGCGCTCCGGTGAATATGAGTTCGTGGGTATCTTCGCGGTGAATCCATCGAACATGCCCAGTTGCTGATACTTGCCGAGCGTGCCATTATTGTTGGCTCCCAGTCCGATGACCAGCCATGTGGTTTTGGGAAGACCATTGTTGGAGTCGGCTCCGTGCCTGCGAAGGATCGCGGAATCTATGGCGGAGGGGATGGTGAGTGTCAGCGCCAAGGTAATGATTACTGGAATGACGATTTTTGCGTTCCTTCGTTTGAGCGCATATACGAGCCAGGACAGAACGAGTGCCGCCACCGCGATGGTAAAGGTCCTTTTGGCGATGATGGCAATAAGTATTGCAAGCGCCGACAGGCAGTGCCAGGAAAGTTTGTTCTTGTTGAATCCTATCGTCTGAAGCAGGAATGCAATAAGAACGAACGTAAGTGCAAATTGATTTCCGTATACGAAAGTCGTATAAAGAACCGGCGGAAGGAACATGACCTGCAGTACTGCAGCGATTGAGGCATCGCGGTCACTTTGAGTCCACTCATGGACGAGATGCACTACCGTCCAAGACGCTACTCCGACACATACGGCGTTGCCCAGCTGAAACAGCAGTAGGGCGTTTGAGCCAGCGAGCCATTGGCAGATTTTCAGTGCGACAATCATCGATGCCTGATAGGGGGATCGTTCCAGATAACCCGCATGCTCCCATTGCACGGCGTTTGGTTCGTTTGCCGCAATCCACAAATCAAGAGAATCCCAAACCACGCCTACATTTGCGGCGAATACCCAAATTATAGACATAAGACCCGAGATTAGGCCGGCGGTTATGGCTAGACGCTTCACTCCCAATGTAGCGAGGGTATCAATAAACGGAGTGAAGGTCAGTAACAGAATGAAGATGATAGCGGAAAGTGCCACGATCCAACATGAGCTGGTCGAGAAAGTGAATATCGATTCACCGTAGTCCGTGGACACTGTCCATATCAGTGAGATTACGGTTACTGCTATTGCTGCGATGGCAATGCAGATTCGAGCGGCCAGTAGCAGATATTCAACAATGGAGTCCATTGTTTTCCCCATGTTATTCTCCTTTCCGTGTCTTGTTTATTGGGCGAGTTTCTTTTTTGACTGTAGATATGGGAAGAACAGTGTGTTGACTTGAGGAATATGGAACAGCAGGAAAGCGAATGCCAGATCGAAGCAGATTCGGCACATAAGCACCAGCATCCATATGACATGGGGGTTTCCAAGGTGCATGTCCAAGTATGGAATCAGCCGCTCCCAAGGTACGGTATCGTCTTCAAGGATATGCGCGCATAGGATACCAAGACTGTTCTGTCCCAATCGTGCGAATATGTCTGCTATCGAATCGACTCCGCGATCCAGAAGCATGGAAATGCCAAGAATGCAGAATGTGCCGCTGACTGCACCAAGTATGGATACAACGAAGTGCCATCCTCTGCCGTATTGGTTCATTGCCATACTGAACCCTTGGAATGTGACTATTGATACAATCCAAACGACGGCGAAAACAAGCCAAAGGGGTGTAGGTCGCCGTAACGTGTTGAAAGCGTCATATCGCCTTAATGCCACGCCGCAGTATACAAATGCAGATGCCGCGAGTCCCGATTGAATGCTTAGCGGGAACCAGAAGACCTTGGCGGAACAATATCCGGCGATGAAGCATAGGAGCACGATTAGCCAAGGGAACCTCGTTTTGTAAGCCATGTGTACTTGCAGATGAGCCCAAAAGAGCCCAAGTAAGAACCACAGCGCCCCGATTCGGTAAGGAACATCCCATAGATAGTTGTTGGCAAAATCGCCGGCCCCGTAATAGGCTGCCGCGCTCCATCCGGCGAATGTTTGTTTGAAGCTTATATGGCGTGAGTGCGCCAGTGCAGTATTGATTACAATAATCGCGATAGCTGTCAGGGCGTAGGTGGCTAGCAATTCACGACTTTCCTTGCCCCACCTGAATGGTCTTTCGGGATGCATAAAGTAGCCGGAAATAATAAAGAAGAGGGGCATGTGGAATGTGAAGCAGATATGATAAATCGTTTCCGCAAAATTCCCTTGTGGGGCGAATGCGTCGGAAATGAGAATACTGTGACCAATGATAACTGCGAGTATGGCAATACCCTTGGCAATGTCATAATATCGTATTCTCGTTTTCATTAATATCCTTATTGCATTGAAAGTACTAACATAAAAACTAATCTAGTCTATCATTGGGCCTGGCCGAATCGGATTTGGATGTTTGATTAGGCTGGTGGGTGTCGCCATGCGTTCTACAGCGTATGGGGAGGGTGTCTATTACGCTATATGTTCATAGCCATCTGTTGTGGATTTGTTTGCGATGGATTTTCGAAGGATAACGTGCGACCACGTACTGGAGAGTGAGCAATGGGAGATTTGAGAGACGAAGGTTTGCATGATGTCGCCGCGAGGTATGCTGATACCGTATTTGGTAAATTCGCCAATTATTTCTTTATATGGATTGCCATTGCAGTGTTCTCCTGTATTGGCATTCTGTCATTGTTGGTGACGGTCAGCTACCCGGAATACGGAAGGCCGGGTACCGAGTATACGGTTTCAACATCGGCGGTGGTAACCACCATTCTGGGGTCGCTCATTGGGCTGGTCGTCATGGCATTGTTGAATTTCTATAACGTGTTGGAACAATGCGATGCAAAGAAGATGCTGCGTTATCTGGCGGTTTATCTATTTTTCATTTCCGCTTTCTGGTTTGTGCTAGCGAATACATGGCCTGATTGGGATTCCCTTGATCTGTTTGGTGCGGCGACTACGCTTGGTCATGATTACAATTCCTTTTGGGCTCATGGTTCGTATATGGAACGCTATCCGTATCAAATTTCCTATGTTTTATTCTTGAAAGTATGTGTGTACATATTTGGGGACAATGCTTATGTCGCCGTTGAGTTGATTAATTCGATTTGCATTGCGGCATCGGGCTACCTGTTGGCTAAGTACTCTCTGGTCGCTTTTGGTAATAAGGCGTCCAATGCCACGGTGCTTCTTTGCGCGGCATTTTTGCCTGCTGTGTTCTATTCTACTTTTGCATATGGTAATCCGGTTGGTTTCCCGTTTGCCATCGGCGCTTTGCTGATTCAGCTTTACTATTTTAAAAATCCTAGGAAAATAAAAATTGTCTGTAGTGCTGTTTTGTTGACAGTTAGTATCCTACTGAAATCAACGATGATTGTCGTCTTATTTGCGATGTGCATTGCGTGGATTGTTGTTTCAGTAAAAAGGCGAAGGGTTGCCGATCTTTTCGCTTGTGTGGCTACTTTTGTTATATATGTGCTATGCTCCACTGGTATTAATGCCGCCGTCTCGGCTCGTTATCATGTGGTTACCGATAATGGTCTGTCCAAGATCGCTTGGATTGCAATGGGTTTGAGGGTTGACCGGTATCCGAACTTGCCGGGGGCTCCGGGGTATTATGACGGGTTTGTGTGGCAGTGGTCCGGAGACCAGTATAATCCAGGAACGGCGGTGCGTGATTCAAAGCAATCCTTGCTTAATACGTGGAAGGTTTTTTCTTCTGACCCAAAGTATGCGTCCGATTTTATGGGCAAGAAGATTACCTTGGAATGGGCGGAACCGAGCTATGAATCTCTGTTGAACAGCAACTGGAACTCGGAAGGGCCGCAGAAGCCTGGAGTGATGGCGAAGCGGCCTATGTCGCCTGTTCTCCATTCCATATACTATGGGAATCTCAACAAAATCATTTGGGTTGAAATGGATGCAGTTCAGTTTCTGACTTTCGCTGGTGCTGTAGCGTTCTTGCTGATAAGGAGAAAGGATATTGAGATTGAATCACTGGTTCCATTGATTACTTGCTTGGGAGTCGCTTTTATATATATATTTTGGGAGGCGAAATCTCAGTACATTATGCCAGCTGCGCAAATATTGTTAATTTACTCCGCCGGTGGTTTATGTGTGATTTCCGATTTTGTCGTTGCTAAATTCAAACTCCTAAAATCAAGAAACCGTTCTTCTTGACGGTTGGATTCCAAGTTCAAGATGTTAATGATGTGCGGTTGGCATGAATGCTAAGGTTCGTTTTTATGATGTGGCTAAAGATATTGCTATTCTTGCTGTTGTTTTAGGTCACAGTGTGCTTATAGCTGATACTTTTGTTCCGCACAATGATATCGCGATTGCGTTGTATCATACCCGTTTCACGTTTCATATGTCTTTTTTCATCATATCGGGTTACTTCATGCATCCCAAGCGTGGGTTCCGATGGAGGAAGGAGAGTCATGAGCTCATTGTCACGTATGCCATTACTGCTTTGGCCATTGTCGTGATCAACACGACCGGTGCATTTATTCTTCGCACCGGGGCCGAGCGTGCTTTCAAGGGTTGAGCGGCGGCTGCATACTACAGTGCAGGCGACTTCGGGAACTATCTGTGGCCTGTTCCGTTCCGTATCGGAGCACTGTGGTTCCTGCTTGGCCTGCTCTGGGCACATTTGTTCGTCCATCTCGCATACAGAAGTAAGTATCCGTCAATTGTCATATCTGGCTTGTTCATTGTCGGCTATGCTTCGGCACGGGTGTGCTGGCTGCCGCTCGGTATCCAATCAGGAATGGCGGCTTCTGCTTTCGTCTATTGGGTGTATTGGCAAAACAACACGGATTCGTCGACTATATTCGAGTCTATTGGTGGATTGTCGCGGTTGCTGTGATTATCTGGGTTGCGGCAATCGTCGGATTCGATGGGCTCAGCATGGCCATGAATCAATACGGTGAGGGTCCTCACTTCGTGTTGTCTATCTTTGGTGCGCTGGCGGTGGACGTGTTCTTCGCTTGGATATTGTTCTGCATCCCACGAATCAATGGGTTATTCTTCCCCTATCTAGCGAAAGCGAAGAAGCAGGTAGGAGAAATAGCAGGATGAAGTTTGACGGGCGGCACCGGGACGGAAGCCATTGGATTCGACAGACACTAGATAATCCCGAAACCGGAATGGCGCTGCCTCAGCCTTTGCAAGTACTGGTATGCGTCATCGGGGCGGGAGTGATTGCGGTCGCGGACAATGCCGCCGTGTATGCAATGGTGAAGCCGTTCGATGCGGCGTTCTGGCGCAGATTCATCATAATGGCATTGGGTTTGCTCGTCGTGTTCTGGCTGGGCGAGATGTTGCTGTCCGGTCGGGAGTCATTTGGCCGGCATGCCAGCAGGAGGCAAACGCGAATCGGCCGGGTTGCATCAGCGGCTTGGGCCCGCTGCGGTGTCATTGCCCGCGGCACGATACTGTCCATAACGA
This sequence comes from Bifidobacterium sp. LH_426, assembly GCF_056356875.1. Taxonomy (NCBI): domain Bacteria; kingdom Bacillati; phylum Actinomycetota; class Actinomycetes; order Bifidobacteriales; family Bifidobacteriaceae; genus Bifidobacterium; species Bifidobacterium sp. LH_426. The sequence goes on along the minus strand of NZ_JBKEVB010000007.1, from coordinate 61,479 downwards.
TGCTGCTCTGCTGGACTCCGTATGTGGTGCTGCTATACCCCGGTCTGATGTGGTACGACACCGGTGATGAGATTGCGCAGATCTTCGGCATTCCCGCGGTGGAGCAACCCGCTGGAGTGATTTCGGCCCATCATCCTGTATTCGATACGTTGGTGTTCGGCGGTTTCGTCAAAACGACCGCCGCATGGTTCGGCGATTACCAGCTTGGCCTGTCGATTCTCGTCACCGCGCAGGTGGTACTGCTGTGCGTAGCACTATCCGCCTGCGTGCTGTATGTGCGCAAGGTCGGGGCGTCCCGACTGGCGTCCGTTCTGCTGTACCTGTTCTTCGCGTTGTTCCCGGCACTGCCGGTTTTCTTCATGTCGTTGGTCAAAGACAGCCTGCATGCGGTCTTCGCCGTTCCCTGGCTGTTGATGTACGTCGAGACCTGCCGTACACGATTGGAATCATTGCGTTCGCTTCGATTCCTGTGCGGATTCATCGTGCTGTCCTTGGGGTCCGCCCTGACCACGATGACCGGAACGTATATCACCGCGCTGTCATTGCTGGGATTGGTCTTCGCCCGGAAACGGGAGGACTACGACGGTCCCATGGCGTTGTTGCGCGCGATCGCCGCCGCACTCGGCGTGACCGTCCTGCTTGCGGTACAGGTGGCGTTCCCTATGCTGGCGGGGACATTCCTCAACATCAAGAAGGAAGACGCCAATCAGATTCTGGTCGTCCCCATGCAGATGACGGCCAGATACGTGTCAGACTATCCCGATGATGTCTCCGACGAAGAACGTGAGGTCATCGACTCGCTGAACAAGGTCCCCACGGCGCAGATGCTGCAGGTGTACAACCCGTACCTTGCCGACAACGTGATCCACCTGTCATTGAGGGATTCCTCCTATATCGGCCGATACTGCAAGGTGTGGCTTGCACAGGGCGCGCGTCATCCCGACAGCTACATCAACGGATTCGCGGCCTTGGAATCCGGTTGGTTCGCGTTGAAACGGACTCCCAGCAACGAAATGGGCCCTATGGGAGTGGAACGTTACGCGGATATCGCGCACGACGCCGTCGCCAATCAGATAGTGCTGAGGACGGCGAACGATATTAGCCCGTCGTTCGCCGAGATGCCGGAATACCGTTCGAACACGGCCGGTCAGGATGTGGCGGCACGCATATGGGGCAAAATGTCGAATATGCCGGTCGTCAAATGGACGACGTACACGGCGGTCTGGTCCTTCATTCTCCCGTTGTTCCTGCTGTTCTGCACACTGAGGAGGCGCGGAGACACGCGAATGCGGTATGGTGTCGCCTACACGCTGCTGGTCGGAGCCCCGTTGATTTGGTCGTTGCTCGCGTTGCTCCCCAATGCGATCTCCATTCCTTTGAAGCCCACAGCCTCCCGGTACATCATGTGGGCGATATACACGATTCCGGTGTACATCGCGCTGCTTCATGCTGAGCGTGCCGGTGACGCGCGGCAGGAAAGCGAACAGTGATTTCTGTTCGGTTCCGCTCTGCTCGCCCCTGACGAAAGCGGTCCGTCGAAAACCGTCCAGTCCCGGAATATGGGCCTTCGACTATGCTTGTGGTGTTTGGTTATGTGAGTAGATGAGGTGAGTATGTCCACAATCAAGTTCGCGAACATCCTGCTCGAGCACAATCCGCGCTCGTTGAGCTATCCGTCCCTGTACTGCAAGGCCGAAGGCGCTGTCCTCGAGAACGAGGCGGACGGTTCCTGGCTCCTGTACGACAAGGGCGAGTACGACTTCTCCACGTACTTCAACTCGCTGTCCGTGCAGAAACTGAAGAAGTACACGAAGGCCACGAAGTTCTTCCTCCACCTCGAACTCAAGGGCGCCGCCGCCCATGTGCTGCAGACCAAGGGCGGCGTGTTCTCCGCCCATCCGGAACCGGTGGACGCCGTCACTGCGGACGTGCCCGCTTCCGAGGAGTGGCAGACCGTCGACCTGGAGCTGCAGGAAGACGCCGAAACCGTCCTCGTCGGCTTCTCCATCACCACTGAAGGCCGCGTCGCCATCCGCAACAGCTACTATTCGCTCGAATACACGGGCGAGCTGAACCCGGTTGAGTTCGTGCTCTCCACCACCACGTTCAAGAAGGAAAGCTTCATCGAGAACAACATCGGTCTCGTCAAGAAGCAGATTCTCGGCTCCGGCGAGGAGATCGCCGACCACTTCACCATGTACGTGATCGACAACGGCCGCACGCTCGACGCCGAAAAGCTCAGCGACGAGCACGTGCACGTCCGCCCCAACCAGAACGTGGGCGGTGCCGGCGGCTTCACCCGCGGCATGATTGAAGCGATGGAGCAGCAGCCGCAGGCCACCAACATCCTGCTCATGGACGATGACGTGGCCGTCTCCCCGGAAAGCATCAAGCGCACCTACAACCTGCTGCGCCTGCTCAAGCCCGAATACCGTGACGCGATGATCAGCGGCGCCATGCTCAACTACGAGATCGGCGAGGACCAGTGGGAGGACACGGGCTACATGACCCCGCAGGGCACCTTCGCCCCGGCCAAGCCCCCGCTGCGCATGACCAAGTACGAGGACATCATCTACAACGAGACCTTCCGCGTTCCCGCCGAAGTCCAGCAGAACAACCAGCGCTACGCCGCGTGGTGGTACTGCTGCATCCCGATCAGCGTCATCAAGGACAACGGCCTGCCGCTGCCGGTGTTCGTCCGCTGCGACGACGCCGAATACGGCGTGCGCTGCGGCAAGGAGCTCATCACGATGAACGGCCTGTGCATCTGGCACATGTCGTTCCACGTGCGCTACAACGCGGCCGTCGAACGCTACCAGACCACCCGCAACACGATGATCGCCCAGTGCACCACCGGCTTCGCTCCGCACTCCGACTTCATGTACGAGCTGCATAACAACATCCGTCTGGAGCTCAAGAAGTTCGGCTACGCGAACGCCGAACTCTGCCTCGACGCCTTCGAGGACTTCCTCAAGGGCCCGAAGTTCATCTCCCAGCCGGGCGTCGCCGAGAAGACATTCATGAAGGCGAACAAGAACAAGGAGAAGATGTTCTCGTTCGACGAGGTGCAGCGTCAGGCCAACGAGCTTGGCCTCACCGACTTCGACATTACCGCAATCGACCGTCAGCTGGTCGATAGCGACCGCCCGCGCTCCCTGTTCGAGCGCCTCGAGGACTACGCCACCGACAACGGCCAGCGCGTGCTGAAGAGCGAAGGCAAGGGTTATGCGGTCCTGCCCGTGCTCGGCTGGTCCTACCCGGCCGGTGCCATCCACAACAAGAAGTACCTCATCGTCATCGACTGGTACAACAAGAAGGGCGCCATCCGCGTCAAGGACGCCAAGCGCTATAGCGAAATCACCAAGCGCTACCACCGCGACCTCAAGTACTACAAGAAGAACATCGAGCGTCTGCGCCAGGAGTACTCCGCTGCCCGTGCCGAGCTGACCTCGGTCGGCTACTGGAAGCGCTACCTGGACATGGACTGATTGGTCTGAACGGACGGTTCCGGTTCCGTTGATATGACGATGGGGTGGGCACATATCGTATGTGCCCACCCCATCGTCATATCGTGCGGGAATCCGGTCCCGTGCACGCCGTTTCGAGATCAGCGATGCCGACGCTTGCCGATCACCCGCTTCGCGATTGACAACGGGCTGATCAGCACGTGGCCGATCCGGTACGAGACCGAACGATAGATGTCGTCGATGCGATCCTGCTGTTCGCGGATCACCCGGTCGCGTTCGCGAATCTCCCGGCCCTGCTCGCGGATGCGGCCTTCCAGCGATTCCACCCGCCCCCGCGTCTCGTCCAGCTGCCGCTGCAGGTCACCGATGCGGTACACGTCCTCGAACGTCGTGAGAATCAGCTGCGATTTGCTCTGCTGAACCATGTCGACGAAATGGTGGTCGCGCTCCTCGAAGTAATAGGGTTTCTCACTCGGCAGAGACTCAAGCGACGGATACGCCGCATCCAGCATCTTGACCGCCGTGGGGAATTCGAGGGACTGCACGTTCCACAGGATGAAATGGGAGATCCAGTTGTCGTAGCTGCGCTTGGTGAGGGCGTGGTTATCCAGCTCCTGCAACGCCGCGCCAATCGACTTGATCGCCGTGAGCGCGCACTCCCAGCTCTTCCTGCGCGTGGCCTCGAGGGACCCGGTGTTGTGCGTGCGGTGGTGGAACAGCACGTCGTCCATGCAGTAGATGGAGCTGGCGGAGGCCAGCGCCATGTATGTGAAGAACGCGTCGTTCGTCGTGCGCAACGGCTGGAACGTCAGCTTCTTCGCGTAGATGAAATCGCTGCGGAACAGCTTGTCCCACGCCCATCCGACGAAACTCTGGAACACCGTGCCGGCGTACTCCTCGTTGCCCAGCACGCGGCCGGTCGGTACGCCCATGATCGTGTAGTCGATCAGCGCCTCGTCGTGCGTATCGGCGTCATGGCTGTTAGAACGGGCGACCACGATATCGACGTCGTTCGTCTCCGCGGCGTCGACCATGCGCTCCATCGCGTCATGCTCGATGAAGTCGTCGGCGTCGAGGAAGTACAGGTACTTGCCCGTGGCGTGGCTCAGACCGTTGTTGCGCGCGACGCCGGCATACTGGTTCGCCTGTTTCAGCAGCGTGACGCGCTCGTCCTGCGAGGCGATGTTCTCCACGAGAACGCAGGTATCATCAGTCGAACCGTCGTCGACGACGATGACCTCGATGTCCTTCAACGTCTGCGCGGTGACGCTGCCCAAGCACTCCTCGATGAAGGCCTGCGCGTTGTAGGCAGGGATGATGACCGAAACGACGGGGGAATGAGATACCGCTTGCAAACCAACTCCGCTTCTTCAAAGGGCAAATAAGCCAATCATACCGTTATGACTGGTCCTGCGTCGCCTGATTCACTTATATGTATATACTGGGATATACATAGCGCTCATTCGGGAGGTGGTGAACATGACTACGTTGACACTCAGCAAATGGGGCAATGCCCAAGGCGTGCGTCTGCCCAAGGACATGCGCGAGCAAGTAGGCATGGCCGACGGGTCTCGCGTCGAAGCGACTGTCAAGGACGGTTCCATTGTGCTGCGTCCGATTCGTACCAACGTTAGAATCATCCGGGTTCCACGACTCGCCGATGTGTTCCGCGACCGCACCGAGGAGTATAAGGCTGCCGAGGAGCTCGACGGTCCCGCCGTCGGCGAGGAGGAGCTGTGACCGCTTGGAGATACGGAGATGTTCTCCTCGTTGATCTCGACCCAGCAAAAGGACATGAGCAGAGGAAGCGCCGTCCCGTCGTCGTAGTGAGCAACGACGATTTCAACCGTAATTGCAGTCTCACCGTCGTCATCGCGATTTCGCACGGGCGCGGCGACTTCGAACTGCATCTGCCCATCACTGTCACTCGGCGCGAAGATGGTGATGGTTGGATTGATGGCTACGCGCAAGTCGAGCAGATTCGTGCTCTTGATCTTGAGGAACGAAATCCCGTCAAAATCGGCCGCCTTAAAGACGATGATATGGACCAGATTACAGGAACTCTCATCAGCTGCTATATCCAGCCAGAAATGATGGTCATCCCCAATTACGCATAGCGTGTTTCCGGCAGGACTGTATTCCGTGCATGTTCGGGCACACAGCTGTAGGGATGCTTTGTAGGTCGCGGGTTCCGGGGGCGTGGTAAGTACCCCCATTGGTAAACTACATGACCGTGCAAGAACTAGTAAGCAAGCTGCAAGCTCGGTACAAGTACGCGTGGGTCGTGCTCAAGGGCTTGGTGAAGACCGATTTCCGGCTGCGATACCAGGGTTCGTTCCTCGGCATCGCATGGTCCGTGCTGAAGCCGTTGATGATGTTCTGCGTCATGTACGTGGTGTTCGGCAAGTTCCTCCGCATGTCGGACGGCACCCCCACCTACCCGGTGGTACTGCTGCTGGGCATCAGCTCGTGGCAGTTCGTCACCGAATCCACGAACGTCGGCCTGCGTTCGGTCGTCGACCGCGGCGACCTGCTGCGCAAGATCCACTTCCCGAACTACATCGTCGTAGTATCGGCCACGGTGGGCGCGATGATCAGCTACGCCATCAACCTGGGCGTCGTGCTCGTCTTCGCGATATTCGCCCGTGTGCAGTTCACCTGGCGTGTCGTGCTGCTGCCGATCAACGTCATCGAACTGTATGCCGTCACGCTGGGCATCACCCTGATCATGGCCACGATGTACGTGTACTTCCGCGACATCGCCCACATCTGGGAAGTGCTCCAGCAGCTCGTCTTCTACGGCATGCCTATCATCTACCCGCTGAGCTACGTCACCAACCGCGGCGGCCTGTACGCGGATCTCGCGCGTCTGGAGCTCCTCAACCCCATCGCCCAGGCGATCCAGGACATCCGGCACAACTTCATCGCGCCGGAGACCCAGCCGACCGCGTGGAACCAGTTCGACAACCCGGTGCTCAAGGCCATTCCGGTACTGCTCACCGTCGTGCTTCTGTGGCTCGGCGTGTACCTGTTCCGACGTAACAGCCGTAAATTCGCGGAGGTCATGTGATGAGCGATGTGATGAACGAAAACAACGATGGCACCATCGATCTGACGAAGAACCCCGTCGTCCTCTCGGTCGACCATGTCTCCAAATCCTTCAAGCTGCCCACCGAGCAGGCCACCGGCCTCAAGCAGGCGTGCATCAACTGGTTCAAGGGCATCAAGGGCTACAAAATCCAGCATGTGCTGAAGGACATCAACTTCGAAGTCCACCAGGGCGAGTTCTTCGGCATCGTCGGCCGCAACGGCGGCGGCAAGTCCACGTTGCTCAAGCTGATCTCGCAGATCTACTACCCGGAGACCGGTTCCATCAACGTGACCGGCAAGCTGGTGCCGTTCATCGAACTCGGCGTCGGCTTCAACCCGGAACTCACCGGCCGTGAGAACGTCTACCTGAACGGCTCGCTGCTCGGCTTCACCCGTGAGGAAGTCGACGCGATGTACGATGACATCGTCGAGTTCGCCGAACTCGAGGAGTTCATGGACCAGAAGCTCAAGAACTACTCCTCTGGCATGCAGGTGCGTCTCGCCTTCTCCGTCGCGATCAAGGCGCAGGGCGACATCCTCGTGCTCGACGAGGTGCTTGCCGTCGGCGACGAGGCGTTCCAGCGCAAGTGCGACGACTTCTTCTCCGAAATCAAGAAGGACCCCAAGAAGACCGTCATCCTCGTGACCCACGACATGGCCTCGGTGAAGAAATACTGCACCCGCGCCATGATGATCAAGGACGGCGTCGTCGAGGTCATCGGCGATAAGCAGACCGTCGCCAACGCGTACACGCTCGCGAACCTCGAGGCGGAGAAGCAGAAGGAGCAGAAGCGGATCGAACGCGAGCAGCAGAAGGGCCACTACCCGGACGGCCTGAACGCCCGCTGCCCGATTCTGCGCACCTACGCGGTCTCCTCGTCTATGGTGAAGAACACGGACATCTTCAAGTTCGCCGTCGAATACCAGTACGACGAGCCGGGCGACTTCTACCTGGCGATCGCGCTGAACGACATCCGCCGCGGCGGCATCCCGTTCGACACCGGCCCCAAGGTGCTGCGCATGAAGGAGCACGGCCACCACACGGTCCAGTTCGAAATGCCGCTCAACCTGTTCAACAACGGCGAATTCCAGCTGGTGACGTCCCTGCGCACGCCGAGCGCGACCAACTCCGGCTTCACCGACATGGTCGCCGTGGGTACGGGCAACAACGCGTGCACCTTCGTGATCCGCGATTCCGAGACCTACACGGACTACGCGCTGATCAACATGGATTCGATGAGCATCACCCCGGTCCCCGAAGAGACCGGAGTCGAGGTCATGGACCCGAAGCAGTGGGGCAACCACACCGGCGTCGCCTGATCCGGTCGAGAAAGAGGGTACGGGCACTATGCCTAATGCAGAGCTTGAGACGATTTGGCGGGTGGTGTTTCCTTCGGGGAACGTCGGACTGGACGAGGACTTCCGTGTGGCCGCGGCACCGATCTACGGCAGCGGGCGGGACACCGCCGGCGCGCCCGTAGGCAACGAGGCGCTGCACTCGTGGGTGAAGGGCCGTACCTCCATCGAAATCCCCGCGGGAAACGGCTACTCGACCGGCTGCTACTACAATGCGTTCCCGGCGGCGTACTGGGCGCAATGGACGAACGTGCAGTCCGTGACGTTGCGCCTGCGCGCGGCCGGCCACGGCACCGTGACCGTCCACGCCTCCGACGAGAAGGCGAACGACCGCATCGTCCACAGCGTCGACGTGAACGCCGCGTCCGGTGACGGCACCGTCGAAAACGGCGACATCGTCGAAACCATCATCCCCATCGCCGGCATGGGCGAGGGCGGCTGGCTGTGGTTCGACGTGCAGGCCGCGCCCGACGCCCCGATCACCATCGCCGACGCGCAATGGCTGTCCTCCGTGCCCGCGAAACGCACGCTCACCGCCTCCTTGTCCATCACCACGATGAACAAGCCGGAATGGTGCATCCGTCAGTTCAACCTGCTCGCCGACATGGCCGACATGAGCCTCATCGACGCGGTCTACGTCGTCGACCAAGGCACGAAACTCGTCGCTGACGCCCCCGGCTTCGACGAGGCGAAAGCGAAGCTGGGCGACAAGCTGCGCGTCATCCGCCAAGGCAACATCGGCGGCTCCGGCGGCTTCGCGCGCGGCATGTACGAGGTCGAACACCATGGCGAAAGCGGCTACGCGATGCTGCTTGACGACGACACGGTGCTCGAACCCGAATCCGTCTCCCGCGCCATCGCCTTCGCGAACCACTGCATCGAACCCACGCTTGTCGGCGGCAACATGCTGTTCCTGAGCGAACCGACCCGCATCTGCGCGCTGGCCGAAGTGTTCGACGCGAAAAGCATCAGCTGGGGCACCGCCGTGCAGGAATCCCGCTACGACGATCTCGCGTCCGAGCCGTTCCTCAAGAAGACGTACCTGCACAAGCGCGTGGACGCCGACTACAACGCGTGGTGGATGTGCCTCATCCCCGTCGAGACCATCCGCAAGATCGGCCTCTCATACCCGTTCTTCATCAAGAACGACGACGTCGAATACGGCGTGCGCGCCCAGCGCGCCGGCTACCGCACGGTCACCGTCCCCGGCGTGTGCCTGTGGCACCAGTCCTTCGTCGACAAGGACGACCAGCTTGACTGGCAGGCGTACTTCCACATCCGCAACCGCACCATCATGGGCCTGCTGTACACGAACCAGGCGTACCGCACCGGCGTGCTGAAGGAGATGGTGCGGTTCACGATGTCCGCCACCGCCAAGATGCGCTACTCCGCGGTCGCGCTGCACCAGGCCGCCATGAAGGACATCATGGCCGGGCCTGAGCACGTGGGGTCCATCCTCGAGACCCGACTGCCCGAAATCCGCGAGATCCGCGGCAAATTCGACGATTCCGCGATGGTGCCCATCGAGGAGCTGCCGGACACGCTGCGCGGGCAGAGCGAGGAGTTCGAGCACCTGCACGACGCCTCCCGTGCCGCCGTCACCTTGAAGATCGGCCTGCACCAGATTACGCCGCCGCGCGCGGACCGGAGCCGCGTGATCGACGGCTACATGGAGCCGACCAAGGTGCATTGCCTCATCGCCGACGACCACCACACGAGCGACGTGCCTGCCGACCAGCTGAACACGTTGACGTTGGTCGCGGACGACGCTTCGGATCACTGGCGTGCGGCGGGACTCATGGACTCCGCCGTGTTCGTCGACCCGGAACGCGGCAAGGGCATTTTGTTGACGCGCAAGCCGTTGCTTGCAATCGGCGGATTCGTGAAGGCCTGTGCGCTGTATGTGCGGATCATCGCGAACTGGAGGACTTACCAGAAGGAGTACCGCAAGGCGTTTACCACGATGGTCTCGCCGGAGTGGTGGCAGCGGTACTTCGGGGAGTAGGGGTTCTTGGGGGCTGGTGGCACCCCCTCAGTCCGGCTTCGCCGGACAGCTCCCCCTGGAAGGGGGAGCAGAGGACATGGACATGCGCTATGCGCGTGACGATTGCTTTGCGCCCCCTGTAGGGGGAGCTGGCGGCCGCAGGCCGACTGAGGGGGAGGTGCCGGGCTACCTCTTGGGGTACCCCCTCAGTCTCGCTTCGCGAGACAGCTCCCCCTGAGAGGGGGAGCAGACTACCCCTCAGTCGCGCGGAGCGCGACAGCTCCCCTGACAAGGGGAGCCGAGGAGATTGGCATGCGCGTGGCGCATGACCGTTTTTATTTGTTTGCGGTGCGGAAGATCTGCTCCCAGGTTTGCATTGAGGGGAGGCCGTAGTCGCGGTATTCCTTGGAGAGGCGCTTCCAGTGGCGGGACAGGTGGCGAGCCAGGTGGAAGCATTTGCGCATGTTGCGGCGGTAGAGGCGGCTGTCGCGGCGGAACCAGGCTACCGAATCGCCGTCGGCGGACGTGACCATCGCGGAACGCACGCCGATGAACGACGGCCAGATTGAGAACCGGGCCGGAATCGCCATCTGCGGCGCCTCATCCTTCACGCCGTCCGCGCGGGAACGGGAACGTAGGGCGGTGAGCACCGCCTTCATACCACGCTTCGTCACCTCACGCGCGCCGGCCGGCGCCCACGCGCGATCGGCATGATCGTCCGGTTCCGGCAGATCCAGCGGACTCGAATACGTGACGCTGTCCGAGAAGCCCTTACGCGCCTCACGCACTTCGGCGATTTTCGTCGGCAGCGACTCCACCAGATACTCCGGGCCCTTCAACAGGTCGGCGAGGGCCAGCTGGCTCAGCTCCATGCCCGAATAGAGCATGCGCAATCCCAGATTCGCCTCCTCGTAGAGCATGCGGAACGCGGCCGCACGGCCCGCGTTCGGGTAGTGCAGCAGCGCGCAGACCCACCGGTTGCGCACCTGGAAATACTCCTCCCATCCGCGCGCCGGATCCTTGTCATGCCAACCCATATGCCATACGGCCACACCCGGCAGGCTCACCGTCGGGAATCCATGCCGCTTCGCGCGCAGGCCATACTCGATGTCGTCGAACTTGATGAATACGGGCAATCCCAATCCGACCGCACGCATCGTCTCGACCGGAATCAGACAGAACCACCATCCGTTGAAATCGGAGAAGCGCACGGCGTGCATCGACGGACTGTCCGCCAACGGCTCCGAACGGAAATCATGATTGAACTCGGCGCCGCGCGACGGCTCCATCCACTGCGCACGCGCGTCATACCGCTCGCCCTGCACGTGCAGCACCGTGCGATGGTCGATATGGAACATGCCGCCGCCCACCAGCACCGGACGCACCGTGTAATCCGCGAACTGCACCGCACGCAGAATCGACTCCGGCTCACTGATCGCATCATCGTCGAGCAGCAGCGTGTAGTCGCTCACGCCCGCCTTCACCGTCTCGTACATGCCGCGCGAGAATCCGCCGGAACCACCCAGATTGCCCTGACGGATATACGTGAGATGACCACCCAAGTCGTCCGCCGTCTCGGCGAAACCAGGCTGGTCGAGCACCAGATCCGTGCCCTGATCGGTGCAATACACGGTGTCCAGACGCTCACGCAACTCGCGTTCGCCGGCGATCGCACGCAACTGGTCCAGACAGTAGGAGGGACGATTGAACGTCGTGATCGCGACGGACACCGTACCCGGCTCGCGCGTGCGACGCACGCGAGCCGGGACCTGCCAGACCGCGTCGCCGACCGTCAGCGACGCGTCGGCGTCCGCGCGCGCGTCGAACCAGTAGAAGCCGCCGTCCAGCATGCCCTTGAGCGACAGTTCCGCGACGAGACGCTCCGGGCCGCCGTCACCATGCTTCGTGTCGATCGTGAACGTCTCCACCGGCGCGGCGAGACCGCGCGCCGTGGAGCGGAACAGCGTGACCGTGCCCTTGCCGGCCGCCCACGCGACGAACCGCACGCTCCTCACGCGCGTCCAATACCGCCAATAGCCGGCCGGGAACGCGTTGAAATACGTGCACAGCGACAGGTGCGTGCCCGCCGCCAGCGTGACCGTGTTGCGCGAATCGACGGCGAACCCGTGCGGCTCCTCGACCGCCGCGCGGCGGCTGGCCGCGATGAGCCGGGACAGTTCGGAACGTGTCATGCCGTTCGGATTCGCGCTGACCAGATTGTCGCGCTCGTCGAACACGCTCGGGTCGAAATGCGCGGGATGCCAGTTCACCGCATAGAGAGGCATCGTCTGGTCGGCGTCGCGCATCGGGTAGACGACGCGGTTCACCGTCTCCCAGCCTGCGGGTGAAGCCGGGGTGGGCTCCGTGTGCGGTGACGTGCTTGACGACGTCGGTGTCGTGTCTGGTGCGCCGCTGGGCGTATTCTCAAAAGCCGTGTCTCCGGCTGCAGCCTGTGCCTGTACCATACCAGTCAGTATACAAACGGGAATCCGTCGCGCGGACGGGATTGGCGTGCGGGCGCATGGGCCGAATCGGCGCATGGACCGAATCGGCGGACGGACGACAGACGGAATCGGCATATGGAATCGGTAGACGGACGGAGGATCAGCTTGTTGAGTGAGACTATCCGGGGAACGCGCGCCACGGTGCGCGCCCGCGTGCGCGCCGCTGTGCGCGCGACGCTCGCGGCGACGGTCGGACTGGCCATGATGGTGACGGGCGGATGCGGGATCGGCGGTTCCTCCGGTACGGGTGATTCCGCAGGTGCCGGCTCTTCGACGGCGGTCTCCGGAGTGAGCGTCGCGCTGCCGAACTACTACATGCCGGGCATGGTGCTGCAACGCGGGAAGCCGATCCACATCCGTGGAACGCTGGAGAAGAGCGGCACGGGGGCGAATGGTTCTGGGCCGAGCGCGAAATCGGGGGAGAACGCCGAACGCGTCGAACTCACCGTGCGGTTCATGCACGGCGACCAGAAGATCGAATCATCGCAACAGGTGGCCGTCGGCACGACCTTCGACATCACCGTGAAGAACGTGCCCACGCGCAAGGACGCGTACACGCTCGCGTTCCTGATCGGCGGGCAGGTGGCGCGCACCGTGCGCGACGTGTACGTGGGTGACGTGTTCGTGGCCGCAGGACAGTCGAACATGGAGCTCAACCACGTCGACTACTACGGGTCGAAGGACCTCGTCGCGGGGAACATCGCCGGCGTCTTCGACGAAAGCGACCTGCCGAAGACCGTGAACGACGAAGGCATCCACTTCCTCGCCGTCGAACGCAAACTCGGCGGCTCGTCGCTGCCGCTGCGCTCGGTCACCGCGCACAAGTGGGCGGCCGCGACCGGAAGCAACAGCGACTATCTCGGCTACCTGCCACAGCTGTTCGCGGCGCGACTGCGCAAGGCGCACCCGAACGTGCCGGTCGGCATCATCCAGATCGCGTGGGGCGGCACGGCTATCGCACGCCACATGAAAGGCGGCGACATCTACGCGAACCACGTCAAACCGCTCACCGGATACCGCGTCGCCGGCGTGCTGTGGTACCAGGGCGAGAACGACGCCGCCACGCAGGCCACGGCGCTGCGCTACGAAAGCAACTTCGCCGCGCTCATCAACCAGTTCCGCAGCGTGTTCGGCGAAGAGGACCTGCCGTTCCTGTACGCGCAGCTCGCGCGCTACAGCGGCGGCAACCAGTACACGCCCATCGTGCGGCAGGCGCAGCTCGACGTGCTCGACAGCGCGGCGCTCGGCACGACCGACAATCTTGCGATGACCGTTTCGCTGGATACGGACAAAGGCACGTCGAAGGTGATCCACCCGCTCGGCAAGGACATCCTGGCCGAACGCATGGCGACGCAGTGGTTCGCGATGGCGGGCGACGGGAACGGCGCCGGGAATGGCGCCGGGAATGGCGTCGCGTCGTCCGGGCCGATTGCGCAGAGCGCGAAGGCCGTGAGCGGCGACGCCTCCACCGTCGCCGTGTCGTTCGCCGCGAACACGGCGATCGGGCTGCACGCGATGAAACCGGACTACACGCTGAAAGCGACCGCGACGGACCCCGCCACGGTGACCGCGACGCCGCTGCAGGGCTTCGAAGTGGCCGGTTCGGACGGCGCGTTCCACGCCGCCGACGCCACCGTGCAGGGCAATCAGGTGATCGTCCACTCCGACGACGTGGACACCGTCACGCAGGTGCGCTACCTGTGGGGCCTCGCGCCCAACAGCGCCAGCATGCTCTACGATTCGGCCAAACTGCCCGCGAGCCCGTTCGTGGTAAGCGTGGGGTAGGCGGGGCGGAAGACCGGAAGGCGAATGTGCATGGTTTCGGGGTGAACCTGCATGGTTCGGTGGCGAACCTGCATGGTTCAGCCCCGAACCTGTAGTATTCCGGGGCGAACGTGTAGGTCATGGGCCGCAACGTGCATGGTGGGGTGCTGAAGAAGGCGGTTTCCGGGTCGGAGCCGCTTTTGCAGAAGCTTGGAATTCCGCCAAAACCGTTGGCGCAGGTTCGGGCTGATCGACGGTTCTTCAAGACCTGCCCGTGCAGGTTCGTGTCTGAATCCTACAGGTTGGCCTCCGGAACCTACAGGTTCGGGGCTGAACCATACACATTCGGTTTCGAACCATGCAGGTTCGGGCGGAATTCATGCAGGTCGCCTGTTACACGATTGTCGGCCTACACTTCGGCGGGAGCATGGCCCGTTACTTCACGTCGAAGAAGGGGGTGCTGGCCAGGTAGTTCTTGCCGGCGGTCATGTCATATTGGACGAGACGGTACTCCTTGAGGAGCTCACGCTGCTGCTTGGAGAGGTTCTTGCGCTTGATCGTGTCGCCGTTTTTGTCGAGGTAGGTGGTGGACGTTTCATCGGAAGAGCCGCTCATATCGATAACAAAACGTTCGACGGACGGAAGAGCGGAGCGCGCGGCAGACAGGAACTGAAGGTACGGGGAGACCTTCGCGTTCATGTGCTCGCTGGCTATTTCCATGAAGTAGTTCGGTGACGTGTAACTCGTCGAAGCCTTGTCAGGGTCGAGCTTCACGCCGGAGCCGGCATCGCCGGACGCTTGGTTCGACCAGATGAAATAGTCGGTCTCGTGCAGGGCGAGGGCATTGTGCCGGTCCGCGGCGGCCGTCGTATAGTCGCTGGGCAGGTGGTCGCCGTAGAAGATCACGGTGACCGGCTTGTCCATTGCGTCGAGTCGGTTCAGGAAGTCGGCGGTCGTCTGGTCGGTGATGCTCACGCCCTTCATGTACGTGTTCACCGCGTAGCGTTCGTCGTCGCCCATGTTCTCGGAGACGTTCGCCCAGTCGAACTGATTGTCGTTGTACCAGCCGTTGTGCGGGAAATGGTTCTGCATCGTGACCAGCTGCAGGAACTGCGGATGCTGCTCCTTGTTCAGCTGGTCGATTACGTTCTGGTAGGCGGCCGCGTCGCTCACATACGGGTTGTTGTCGATCTTGTCCTGATGCTTAATGGCCGGCTTGCTGTCCAAGGTGTAGAAGTGGTTGAACTTGAACTTCTTGTAGTTCGTGTCGCGCAGGTACATGTTCTTGTAGTACGGGTGGAACCCTGTGGAACCGGTCTCGCCGTAGCGCGCATTCCAGATCTGGTTGAACGAGTACGGGTTCGTCTGGTGCGGGACGAGCTCCTGGTACATGACTTGCATCGAATCGTCGAACAATGCGTAATCAAGACCGGTCAGCGTCTGGTATTCGATGTTCGCCGTGCCGCCGCCGTAGCCGGGGGAAAGCATGAGGCCGGACGTGGTCGAATCCTTGACGGCGCGGATGTTCGGCATCGGGTCCTCGAGTACGCTGACGCCGGGCACGCGCGTCGGGTCGGAGAACGTCTCCGAGAGGATCATCACCACCGTGCTGTCGGTGAGCCGGTTCTTGCGCGACTTGTTCGTGACCTGCGCCTGCTTGGCGTACTTCTGCGCCAGCTCCTCCATCGTCTTCTGGCTGTAGCCTTCCGGCTTGTCCATGATCTTCGGGTGGGTGAGGCGCAGGAAATTGATGGTCGGGCCGTTCGCCTGGGCGTCGCCGGCCGCGTCCCACAGGCGTGGGGAATCGCCCCAGCTCTTTGCCCACTCGTAGCCCCATGTGCCGGGGATGCTCAGCGTCCACGTGAACGAGCACAGCAGCGCGATGCTCGTGCCGGCGGCGACGAGACGCGTGACGTTTCCCGCGATGGTCTTCGCGTTGCGGAACGGGCGGCGCCAATGGAACGGGATCACGCAGCGGCGGCCGTCGACGAACTGGAGAATCAGGCAGATCACGGTCAACCAGACGAGCATCGTAATCGTGCCGTTGACCAGCGACTGGCTGCCATCCGGGATGAACGAGGCGATTTCACCGCCGTTGCCGCTGGACAGGAAGCTCAGGTCGGAAGGGATGATCGGCTCGTTGCGCAGGTCCATCTTGATGCTGTTCGCCACCGCGTACACACTCATCGTGATGCCGAACACGGCCGTCGCCACCCAGAAGCGGTTCAGCACGAACACGATCACCAGGTAGATCATGCCGAGCGCGCAGAAGTTGAGCAGCCAGTTGAGCTTGCTGGTGTCGTCTGCGCCGTTTCCCGACAGCCACATTTGCGCGACGAACCGGGTGAGCTGGCCGTTCACGCTGTTGAGGGCCTTCGTGGTCTCGTCGACCGCGTTCGGGTCGTCGTATGAGGGTTCCGTGTACATGCCCCACTGGATGAAGATCGTGGCCGCGGCGGTCATCAGCGCCGTGACCAGCAGGTACAGCGTGTACGGGCACTTCGGGCGTTTGAGCCAGATTTCGCGGATTGTGGCGCGCGCGGCGCGGCACCGGGGGCTGCGCCACAGGGTGCGTAGTTTCGCGGTCAGGGTGCGCAGGATGGGGAGTGCTTTGGCGCGGATGGCGGTGAGTGCGGAGTGGGTCGCGCGGGTCGCGATTCGGGCGGCTTGGGCGGCGGCGCGGGCCGCGGTTCGGGCGATGGGCCGTACTTTGGCGACAATGTTCGTGAACGTTTCGGCGATTCGCTTGGGGAACGCCTTGGGGAACGTTGTGATGAATGCCGAGTCGCGCATCGATGTGCGGAGCGTGGCGATCGCCGCGACGAGCATCGAGACGCAGTGCAGGACGAAGGCCTTGGCCTTGCGCGCGGCGGCGGCCATGGTGCGGCGCGCGGAGCCGATCAGCGGCTTCGACTGGTCGGCCAGTTGCCGCGCGTATTCGGGTACGTGGTTGGCGGCCGAGGCGATGTCGGCGGCGACGCGGGCCTCGGTGGATGCGACGTTGGTCTTGGCGGCGGCGACATGGGCTTCGACGCTGGCTTCGGTCGAGGCGACACGGGCCTCGACCGAAGCGATACCGGCCTCGACCGAAGCGACGTGGGCTTCGAAACGGTCGATGGGTGATTCCGCGTCGGTGGCGGCTTTGGAATCCGCTGCATCTTCGGCATCCGACGTGGTAGCCGATGCAGCGCCCGAACCGGCGTCCGTTCCGGCACCCGAAGCATCATCCGCCCCGGCCGAAGACGACGGCTCGTCGAGGGAAAGTCCCATCGGCATGATGTCGTCGATACCGTCGATATCGACGAGCTTCGCCGCGTCGAGCATGCCGGAATCATGTGCGGACGCGTCCGCGGACGCGTATCCCGTGGACGCATGCTCCGTTGATTCATCCTGCGGCTTGCCCACTTGTCCCCACCTGTCCACTGCGATAACGTACCGGCACATTGTAGCCGCAGGTTCAGGACGAATTCACCCCTCGTTCACCGCAATCCGCCATAGGACGAGACGGGAGGGAGCAAGGCGGAATGGGAGGAGGCAAGGCGAGACGGAAGGGGGCAAGGCGGAGCGGCGCGGGCCGCCCGCCCCGCTCCCCGTCAGTCCCTCCGGAACAGATCGCGCGTGTACACCTTCTCGCTCACGTCGGCGAGATCCGCATTCCAACGGTTGGAGATGATCACATCCGCATCGCGCTTGAACGCGGCCAGATCATGCGTGACCGGGCTGCCGAAGAAATCGGGTTTGTCGAGCGTCGGCTCGTAGACGACCACGTCCACGCCCTTCGCCTTGATGCGCTTCATCACACCCTGGACGGCGGACTGGCGGAAGTTGTCCGAACCGGACTTCATCGTGAGGCGGTACACACCCACCACCGGGCGCTCCTTGCCGGCGGCACGGGCCTTGTCGACGAGCTGCAGGATCTCGTCGGCCACGAAATCCTTGCGCGTGGTGTTCGACTCGACGATTGCCTCGATCAGGTTCTGCGGCACCTTGTCGTAGTTGGCGAGCAGCTGCTTCGTGTCCTTCGGCAGGCAGTAGCCGCCGTATCCGAAGCTCGGGTTGTTATAGTCGTCGCGGATGCGCGGGTCGTAGCAGACGCCCTTGATGATTTCGCGCGTGTCCAGGCCGCGGCTCTCCGCATACGTGTCCAGCTCGTTGAAGTAGGCGACGCGCAGCGCGAGATACGTGTTCGCGAACAGTTTGATCGCCTCCGCCTCCGTGGTGCCGACCACGAGCTCCGGGATGCCGGTCGTGCCGTCCGGGTTCGTGCGGTCCCGCTCGGCCGGGTCGGCGCCGGCGGCGAGCAGCGCCACGAACGTGTGCGCTGCCTCGACCGCCTCCGGGTCGTCCTGCGGGGCACCGGCCACGATGCGGCTCGGATGCAGGTTGTCGTACAGGGCGTGGCCTTCGCGCAGGAACTCGGGGGAGAACAGGATGCGGTTGTCCGCGAAGCGCTCGCGGATCTGCTGCGTGTAGCCCACCGGGATCGTGGACTTGATGACGATCCACGCGGTCTTGTCGTAGGTGCGGATCGCCGTGATCGCCGCCTCCACGCTGGACGTGTCGAAATAGTTCTTCTGCGGGTCGTAGTTCGTGGGCGTGGCGACGATCGCGTAATCCGCGCCCGTGTACGCCTGCTCCGGGTCGAGCGTCGCCTGGAAGTCCAGCGGCCGTTCGCCGGACTTGTCGGCGTCGAGGAACGCGGTGATCTCCTTGTCCACGATCGGGCTCTTGCCGGCGTTGAGCAGTTCCACCTTCTCCGGCACGATGTCCAACGCGTGCACCTCGTTGTGCTGCGACAGCAGCAACGCCACCGACAGGCCCACATACCCGGTACCGGCAACCGCAATCTTCATATCCGCGCGCTTTCTATGAGGCTTCCGTGTTTCGCTGGGCACCAGCTTAGTCGAAAGCGCCCCTCCCTCCAACGGAGACGACGTACATGGCTCGTGCAGTGTATGGTTCAGGCGGCAACGTGCATGATTTATGGGCGAACCTGCATGGTTTCGGGTCGAACGTGTAGTTCTGGAGCGGCAACGTGCATGGTGTGGTGCTGAAGACCGCCGCTTCCGAGCGTTTCGACTCCTGAGAAAAGCCCGGAATTCCAACAAAATGCCTACCGCGCCCCGGCATGATTCGGCGTCTCTTCAGCCCCTACCCATACACGTTCGCTCGTAATCTCTACACGTTCGCCCGTAATTCCTACACGTTGGCCCTAGAACCATGCAGGTTCGCCCCCGAACCATACACATTGCCCGCCGAACCATACACATCCGTGGCATCGAGCGGCGTCGAGCAGCGTCGAACGTGCCCATTGAGGCATAACATCCGTCGCATCCGTTGGGCGCATCCGTCGGCGCATACGCCCGACGCGCCCCGCTCAGTGCCCCTGCAACCGGTATTTTTCCTCCGTGGCCTGCTTGTCCGGCAGCCACCAGCTTTCGTGGTTGCGGTACCACGCGATCGTCTCGTCGAGGCCCGCGGCGAAATCGGTGTGACGCGGCCGCCATCCGAGCTCTCGCGTGATCTTCGAGGCGTCGATCGCATAGCGTTTGTCGCCGCCCGGCCGGTCGTTCACATGGTCGAACGCGTCGGCGGGCAATCCCATGCGCGAAAGGATCATGCGCAGCACGTCGATGTTGCTCATCTCCCCGTCCGCGCCCACCAGGTACGTCTCGCCGATGCGTCCGCGCGTGAGAATCGCCCAGATCGCGCTGCAATGGTCCTCCACGCTGATCCAGTCGCGCACCGCCGCGCCCGTCCCGTACAGTTTCGGCCGGATGCCGGCGAGAATGTTCGTCACCTGCCGCGGGATGAATTTCTCCACATGCTGGTACGGCCCGTAGTTGTTGCTGCAGTTGCTGATCGTCGCCCGCACCCCGTACGTGCGGTGCCATGCGCGCACGAGATGGTCGCTCGCCGCCTTCGACGCCGAATACGGGCTGGACGGCTTGTACGGGCTCGTTTCGGTGAATTTGCGCGGTTCGTCGAGCGCGAGGTCGCCGTACACCTCGTCGGTGCTGATGTGGTGGATGCGCAGTCCGTGCCGTCGCGCCGCTTCGAGCAGCACGTACGTTCCGTCGATGTTGGTGCGCAGGAACGGCGTCGCGTCGAGAATCGAGTTGTCGTTGTGCGATTCGGCGGCGAAGTGGACGATCGCGTCGATCGGCGGCACCGTGCCGTCGGCGGCGTGCGTCGCGCCGTCGCGCTCCGCCGCCCCCGTCAGCAGCGATTCGACCAGTCCGGCGTCGCAGATGTCGCCGTGCACGAACGTGAGCCGGTCCGCGGGCACGCCGTCGAGGCTTTCGCGTTTGCCCGCGTAGGTGAGTTTGTCGAGCACGGTGATGCGCACGTCCGGCTGTTCGCGCGCCACCCAGTGCACGAAGTTCGCGCCGATGAACCCGGCTCCGCCCGTCACGAGGATGTGGCGGGGTGCGAACGTCGTCGCGGATGATCCCTGATTCCCGTAATCGCTCATGCCCATCATCGTATCGGCGCATATGCACGACGGATTTCGGCGGGGTGGATTCCCGTCACCGTTGCAAGGCGCTCAAATCCACGGTGAACGGCAGCGAAGCAGGTAGTTGTTCGGGGACGATGAACATGGTCATATACAGCGGAAGATAGGTGATTGGCCCATCCTGCTGCACGTTGCCCTTGCAGAGCACCCGGGCGTGGTCGATATGCCATTCCGTGACTGCCAGCACGTTGTTCCGTTGTCGCCTGTCGTACCGCCCTTTGCTGATGCGTGTAACGTTTTTCTTGGTCGTAGTGGTCAGTTTGTAACGTTTTTCTCTTGTCGGAGTAGTGGAATTGTAACGTTTTGCGGAACCCGATGGTGCGGGCTGAGTCGTGCCTGTGGGTCGTGCCGCGCGTGGCAGGCGCGAATGGACCGTGCGGAGTCGCTCAGTATGGCATGGCCGGTAGGATGGGATGCGACAAAACGCACATGGACGGTGAAAGGTTTGAAGCCATGGTGGATAATACGCTGGAGAACAAGTACCCGGATCTGGTGATCGTGGGCGCGGGCCTGTTCGGCCTGACGGTCGCGCAGCAGGCGGTGGAGCACACGGGCGCGCGCGTGCACATCATCGACGTGCGTGACCACATCGGCGGCAACGCGTACTCGTACTTCGACGAGGAGACGGGCGCGGAGATCCACAAGTACGGCGCCCACCTGTTCCACACCTCCAACAAGCGCGTGTGGGATTACGTGAACCGTTTCACCGAGTTCACCGACTACGTGCACCGCGTGTACGCGACGCATGACGGCGTCGTCTACCCGCTGCCGATCAACCTGGGTACGATCAACCAGTTCTTCGGCAAGGCGTACACGCCGGCCGAGGCCCGCGCGGTCATCGAGGAGCAGGCCGGCGAGCTGGCCGGCACCGATCCGCAGAACCTCAACGACAAGGGCATCCAGCTGATCGGCCGCCCGCTGTACGAGGCGTTCATCAAGAACTACACGGGCAAGCAGTGGCAGACCGACCCGAGCGAGCTGCCCGCGTCAATCATCAAGCGCCTGCCGGTGCGCTTCAACTACGACAACCGCTACTTCAAGGACACTTGGGAGGGCCTGCCGAAGGACGGCTACACGAAGTGGATGGAGCGCATGATCGACGATCCGCGCATCACCGTGGAGCTGGGCGTCGACTTCTTCGACGAGTCGCAGCCGTACAACAAGAAGGCGCTGCAGGCGGCGGGCGTGCCGGTCGTGTACACGGGCCCGATCGACCGTTACTTCGACTACGAGCTGGGCGATCTCAAGTGGCGCACCGTGGACTTCAAGGAGGTCCGCTACGACGAGGGCGACCACTTCGGCTGCCCGGTCATGAACTTCTCCGACGCGGACGTGCCGTACACCCGCGCCATCGAGTTCAAGAACTTCAACCCGGAGCGTCGCGAGCAGCAGAACCCGGACAAGACCGTGGTCTGGGAGGAGTACTCCCGCTTCGCCGAGCGTGGCGACGAGCCGTACTACCCGATCAACACGGACGCCGACAAGAAGCTGTACGCCGAGTACGAGGCGAAGGCGAAGGCCGAGCCGAAGACCGTGTTCGGCGGCCGTCTCGGCACGTACAAGTACTACGACATGCACAACGTGATCGACACCGCCCTCACCGCCTACGACGAGCAGGTCGCCCCCCTCCTCGCCGACCTCGCCAAGTAGTCCCGTCGCGACTGGCGACTGGCCCCCTCTGCCGGCAATGTGCCATCAGAGGGGGCCATTGTTTTCAGCGCGTGGGTTGGTTGCGTGGACTGGTCGCGTGGGGGATGATGAGTGGGGTGAACATCAAAGCGGAGTCCGTGATGTGGCGGAATCCGTAGCGTTTGTAGAATGCGGCGGCGTGGTCGGTGGCCGGTTCCACCACGAGCGCCCGTGCGCCGATGATGTCCGCGGCGCCCAGCGCGCGGAGTACGGCGTCCCTGAGCAGTTGGCTGCCGACGTGCATGGTCTGGAAGCGTATGTCCACGCCGAGCATGCCCAGCAGGATGACGGGAATCGGGTCGGGCGTGTTGCGTCGCAGCCATCCCGGCGCGTCCGCATGTTCCATGCTGAACGCGCTCAGCGTGTAGAAGCCGGCCAAGGTGCCGGTTGCGGGTGCGTCGGTTGCGAACGTTCCGTAGGCGACGGCCGTTCCCTGCTTGCGGGCGGTGCCGAGGTGTCGTTCCAGCCAGTCGTCGACCACGGGTAGTCCGCAATGGAAATCGTCGATTGCGTCGTCCGGGGTGAGTTTGCGGGGTGCGCTGAACGTGGTCACTTCCAGATCGGCTCGCTTTCCAGCAGGCTGACGAGTGCGGGCGACATGGGTGCGTCGAGCGCGGACGCGAATTCCTCCCATGATTCGTGATTCAGGCGCATGACGTGTGCCTCGCGGATATCCCGGTCCGCGGCGAATAGAAGATTGGACAACGCCCATTGCGATGTGCTCAATCCCTTGGATGCGGCGGCCTCGTCCAACCGGGCGCGCTGCTCCTGACTCAGTCGCATCTCGAAGCGGCTGTCCTTGCCTTGCGTTGTTGTAGTCATACCACCAGTGTACGGCGCATGTACGGACACGCGCATTACGGATGGAGGTTTCTTGTCTCCCTTGTTGCCCCCTGGTGCAGTTTGGCGCCTCCATCGCGTCGAGGGGCGAGATTGTTTGTCCCTCGATAGGGGAACTGGGTGGTTTTGCGTCGAGGGGCAGGATTCGCGGTCGGGGAGTGTGGTGGTTGTTTTGGGAAGCGTTGGAAAATAAGGGTTTTGATGATTTGTGATGATTGGGGTGATGGGGGATTGCTGCCCCTCGGTGAGGATACGGACTGATTCCGCATCGAGGGGCAAGTTTTCTCGTCCCTCGGCGGGATTTCGGGCTTGTGTTGCGTTGGGGGACAAGGAAGGGTTGTATTTGGCCCCCCTCTGTTGGGACATCGCCGTGAAGCAAACGCCGGAGGCGTTTGTAGGCGATGTGCTCGCCGACAGGCGAGCTGAGATGAGGTCAGCCGAAGGCTGTCCGTGATTGCGATCGGGCTGGCCGCGAAGCGGACTGGGGGAGAGTGGGGGAGTGGCCGCAGGCCGCGGAGGTATCGCATCGGCCGAAGGCCGATTCCGTGTTGTATGCGGGCTCGAATCTTATCTTATCTGTGCTCGATAAGATACGATTCGATAAGATAAGATCGCCATCGAGACCGGCTGGCAAAGTTGCCAAAGGTGAGTCTCTCAAATCTTTCTCGCACTGGATTATCTCAGTAAGGCGTAATTCTGCATATTTTTTGCATAATGGGCCCTAACTTGACATTCGTGTGTGCAGAAGGGGAAGCAACTGCAACGGCATGCATCGTGAGTGAACTTTGCTTTTCCTTGCTTCGCTATTTTTAGTATACTAAAAATAAGGAGGTGGTGCGGTCGTGGATTATATTATACGTGAGAAGCTGATGTCTGCGCTGGAGAGTCACCGGAATACGCCTGAAGTCAAGGTGCTCACCGGGGTTCGTCGCTGTGGCAAGAGCACGCTGCTGAATCGGTATGCGCAATCATTGCTGGATCAGGGGCTGCGGGAGCGCAACATCTACCATCGTCGCTTCGACTCCTTCGATACGCCCATCGGGTACTCCGCCACGGACCTGTACGACGATCTCCGCCGTGCGTTCGATGCCGCCGGGCCAGGCCCGTTCGTCGTGCTGCTTGACGAGATCCAGGACGTGCCTGGTTGGGAGCAGGTTGTGCGGCGGCTGCACACGCGCGCCGACACGGACGTCTATATCACGGGATCGAACGCGAGACTGCTGTCTGGCGAACTTGCCACATACCTGACCGGACGATACGTCGAAATCCCCGTGTATCCGCTGTCCTACGACGAATACGCGACGCATATGGCGAAACGGCGGCCCGGCGCGAGCGAGGACCGGCTGTTCGCCGACTACATGATGTTCGGCGGCATGCCGGGCCTCTACGCGACCGGCGCCGTCGAACCGGACCGGGCACGGGCGGGCGAGGTGCTCGACGCCGTCTACGAGTCCGTGGTGGTCAAGGACGTGGCACGACGTTACGGCATCCGTGATCTCGCGACGTTGGAGAAGCTGAGCCGGTACCTGTTCGCGACATCCGGCAACCTGTTCTCCACCAACAATGTGGTGAACACGCTCAACAGCGCCGGACTCAAGGTGACATATGCCACCATCGACAACCAGATCGACGCGTTGGAGAAGGCGTTCATCGTGTACGGGTGCGAGCAGTCGCGCATCCGTGGACGGCAGCTGCTGCGACCACAACGCAAGTACTATCCCGTCGACAACGGGTTCCGCAACCTCGCCAACGGTTTCAATGGGGCGGATCGCGGCGCGCAGCTCGAAGGCATCGTCTACATGGAGTTGCGCAGACGTGGCTGGAACGTGTCCGTCGGGGTGCTGCCGGGCGGCGAGATCGACTTCGTGGCGCGGCATGGCGCGGATCGGCAGTACATCCAGGTCACGTTGAACATGACGGAGGAGCAGACGCGTGAACGCGAGCTGGCACCGTTGCGCAAGCTCGACGACGCATTTCCGCGGATCGTGCTTACCCTCGACCGGTTCAGCGAAGGCGTCACCGAAAAGGGAATCCGCATTCTCAATGCGATGGACTGGTTGCGCGGGTGAGTTGGTTGCTGGTTGCGTGGGCTGGTTGCTGGTTGCGTGTTGGCCCTCGATGAAGATGTGACGTGATTTCGCGTCGAGGGACGAGTTTTGTTGTCCCTCGACGGGATTGTGGGTGTGGAGTGCGTCGAGGGGCGAGTTTCGCGGTCGGGGAGTGTGGTGGTTGTTTCCGGAATCGTTGGAAAATAAGGGTTTTGATGATTTGTGATGATTGGGGTGGTGGGGGATTGCTGCCCCTCGGTGAGGATACGGGCTGATTTCGCGTCGAGGGGCGAGTTTTCTTGCCCCTCGATGTGAGCAGGGGCTGTTGTTCCGTCGAGGGGCGAGGAAGGGTTGTATTTGGCCCCCTCTGACGAGGGGGCTCCCGGCGAAGCCGGGTGGGGGAGAGACCGCGGCCGTAGGCCGCATAAACACGGAATCGGCCTTCGGCCGATGCGATTTTCCCGCGGCCAAAGGCCGCTCTTCTACTCTCCCCCAGTCCGCTTCGCGGACAGCCCCCTCGACTGAGGGGGCCTACCCCCTCAGTCCGGCTTTGCCGGACAGCTCCTTCGCAATTATTGACGGCCTTCGGCCGACATTATGTCTGCTCGCTGTCGCTCGCCTTCGCCTACGAACGCCGCCGGCGTTCGCTTTACGGCTCAGCCTTCAGGGGGCGCAAAGATCCAGGGGGGCAAATGAGACTGTATGCGCCGTGGGCGCATTCCGTTGTTTCTGCGCCCCCTTTAGGGGGAGCTGGCGGCCGTAGGCCGACTGAGGGGGTTCACCTGCCTCCACTCCCGCCCCCGAAACCGCACGGTAATAATCGGCGCGAGGTTGACCCTTTTCTTTGAAACAAACTGGCGGTAAACTCGCGGGCTATGTCTGACGAGAAGAGCGCAAGCAGCAGTATGGGCGCGGCCGGCACGGCCGGCGCGCCGGGTAGCAGTAACACCGCCTCAGCGGCCGGCACCACAGCAACGGCCACCCCCGCGGCCACCCCCACCGGCACAACCCCCTCCACCCTCGAGTCCGTCGAATCCCTCGACGCGGGCAACGAGATGGACCGTGGCCTGAACAACCGGCACGTCCAGTTCATTGCGATCGGCGGCACGATCGGCACGGGTCTGTTCCTCGGCTCCGGTAAGTCCATCGCCCTGACCGGCCCCTCCATCGTCTTCGTGTACATCGGCGTCGGCCTGGTCATGTTCATGCTGATGCGTGCGATCGGCGAGATGATGTACCGCGATCCGAGCCAGCATACGTTCATCAATTTCATCACCCGCTATCTGGGCAATGGCTGGGGCAAGTTCGCCGGGTGGTCGTATTGGATCGTGCTGGTGTTGATCGGTATGACGGAGATCACGGCGGTCTCCACGTATTTCATCACGTTCTTCAACACGTTCGACATCGATCTGACGCCATGGAAATGGCTGATCGAGCTCGTCTTCCTCGTCATCCTGTCCACCATCAACCTGATCGCCGTGAAGGCGTTCGGCGAGGCGGAGTTCTGGTTCTCGATGATCAAGATCACGCTGATCTGCGCGATGATCGCCACCGCCGTGGTCATGGTGGTCATCGGCTATCATTATGACGCGGTCCGCGTTCCGGGCCATGACGGCGTCTCGCCCGCGGGCAGCGCGAGCCTCACCAACCTCATCGCCAACTTCCAGATCGCCCCGAACGGCTGGCTCGCGTTCCTGATGAGCTTCCAGATGGTGTTCTTCGCGTATGAGGCGATCGAGTTCGTGGGCGTCACCGTGTCGGAGACGCAGAATCCGCGCAAGGTGCTCCCGAAGGCGATCAACGAGATCATCATGCGTATTCTGATTTTCTATGTGGGCGCGCTGGTGGCGATCATGTGCATCGTCCCGTGGACGTCGTTCACGCCGAACAAGGACGGCTCGTTCGCGTCCCCGTTCATCATGGTGTTCCAGTATGCGGGTCTGAATTGGGCGTCCGCGTTGGTGTTCTTCGTGGTGATCACGGCCGCTTCGTCGTCGTTGAATTCGCTGCTGTATTCGGCCGGCAGGCACCTGTACCAGTTGGCGAGCGAGTCGGATTCTCCGGTGTTTTCGAAGATCGGCAGGGTGTCGAAGCGTCATGTGCCGGCGCGTGCGATCCTGATTTCGGCGGGCTGCGTGCTGATGTCTCCGGTCATCAATGCGTTCCCGCAGGTGCATAGCGCGTTCGTCCTGTTCTCGTCCGCCTCGAGTGCGGTGATCATCTTCATCTACATTCTGACGATGGTCGCGCATCAGCGGTATCGCCGTTCCGCGGACTTCATCGCGGATGGTTTCGTGATGCCCGCGTACAAGTTCACGAATACGTTCGCGATTGTATTCTTCGTGTTCATTTACGTGACGTTGTTCCTCGCCGCGGACACGATCGGTTCGGCGGTCGCGGGCGTCGTGTGGTTGGTCGTGTTCGGCGGGTACTGCCTGCTGCATGACCGCTTCCAGAATCGCGATCTGAAGGCCGCGTTGAAGCGTTGACGCCCGTCACGCCGCCGTTCGCGCGGTGTGCGTGAGTGGGGGAGGAGAAGCCCGCCCGGTGGTTCCCACCGTGGCGGGCTTCTCGTGTTTTCCGGCGTGGGTGCGCATGTCGCGTGTGTCACGTGTAAGCGGTGACGCGCCCGGGAAAGCGGTTGATTCTGTGTGGGATTCCGCACTATGACACGCCGTCCATTCCCGTATGATGCGGGGGGGGGGGTGTCCGATTTCGGCGGAAATCGTTGGAATGATGGGGATTGCGGCGGATTGTCCATTATTCGACATGATGTCTATAATCATCGGGTTTCACAGGCTCGTGTCATAAAGTTGTACTAAAACGGCTAGTTAGAGGCCGGGAGACGACCGAGGTAGTTCGTGTGGTCGCCATTCCGGCTTGTTGTGTAGAAGAGGAACAAGGAAGGTGCACGACATGTTGCACATACAACAGACCCCGGGGCCCGGTGAGGGTTCCGCTGCGAAGAAGGGGCGCGGCCTGGTGGGTCGTGTCGTAGCTGCAGCGGTCTCCGTCGTGATGCTGGGCTCGATGAGCTTCGCGCCGGGCCTCGCGCTCGCCGATTCGGCGCAGACCACCACTCAGAACAACACCACCGTCGTCGCAGGGGATGCGAGCGCGACGACGAATGACGCCTCCGCCGCGCAGAACGGCGCTCAGGCGACTGATACTTCGAACGCGCAGGTGAAGCTGGGCAAGAAGGCCCAGGCCGCTCAGGACGCGATCAACGCGCTCCCGGATGCCTCCGCGCAGGATTTCGCGGTCACCAGTGACAACGTGGGCACCCTGAACCAGCAGCTCGACGACGTGACCACCAAGGTCAACGCCGTCCCGACCGCCCAGGCCCAGCAGCTCGACACCACCCGCGCCGACGTCCTGATTCAAAAGGTCGACAAGTACAGCCACGATTGGGCTGTGTATGCGGCCAAGATGGTCGCCGAGAACGATCCGTCCCCGACCAAGCTGCCGGTAAAGCGTGACGGTACTTCGGTTACGTGGGGTGAAGTTCGCGACTACATTGACAAGAACTTCACTGGTTCAACAGTATTCGCCAATGCTGTGTACGACACGATTTACGCATCGGGGCAGGATTATACCAATAAAGATAATTATGGTGGTGCTACGTTACGCACTGCTGCGGATGTGGTGAAGTATTTCGGTGCGCCGAATGCTAGTGGCAGAATTGTCGTTACGGATCGTCTGGAAGATAATGCTGTCCTAACCGGTATTCTCCTTTTGACGAGAACGGCAACTTTGGTTATTGAAGATTCTGGTTCTCACGATAGTCTTGATTTCATTGAAGATGCATATAGTAAGGAGTCGGAGTCTCTGCCTACCGGCAAGGATATGGGACCGGCGGTTGAGGTGAAATCAATTGGTATTTCTGTGCTTCCTAAGAACCCATATCAGCTCAATTTGACGCGTACGATTGGTAATAATCTTCATAATTTCCAGACAACGGCGTATAACAGGCTGCCTATTAACATTTTGCGTCAGTATGACGGGAATGATACTCATATTGACATTGACACTACTTTGAAGGGTCGTGCGGCGTCGGTTGATTTTGGGAAGCTACGTCCGTCTGCGCAGCGAGCAACAGGAGCAGTGATTAACCCTACGGCCGTGACGCCGAGGTTTATTTCTTCTTCGGAGGATGAAACCACGACCGATACTATTTCTGTCAATAGTAATCACGTGATTTTCTCTATTCCTGCAAATGGAGAAGATGGTAAATATCAAGAACTTGTCGTTTTTGGTAATTTGTACAATTATTATGCCGATGCTTCGCCTCAGCGCAATTCGGTCAACTACTACTATCGTGCAGATGTAACTTACTTGAATAAAGTTGAGATTTCTGGCGATTCGCAGGTTTTGTCTGATCTTGTATTCAAGAAGACCAATAAGGCTGGTGCGCCTATTTCTGGAGTAAAGTTCAAAATTTATTCCGATTCTGCTGGAACAAAGCCTGCGCAAGAGGCCGTAGTTGAAAACGGCAAGGTGAAATTGGATAATAAGGGTTCTATTGTATGGCGAAATACTGGAACCTACACAACGAATGACCAAGGGAAAATTAGTGTCCCGTATTTGGCTGCGGGTCGTTCGTATTATCTGAAAGAAATTTCTGGACCGGCAGAATATGAAATCGATAATACGTTGAAGGAAATTCCTGTTTCTGCTGATGGAGTCACGGTTTCCAAGGCAACTGCGACTAAGGGCGAAGGCGATTCCGCTGAAGTTGTTGGCGAAAAGAACACCGCAATTGCAAATAATTTCAAGGATGCTCGTAATTGGGACATGGCTTGGAATGGTGGCAACGGTAATGTCACGTTCACTTCAGGCAAGACAACTGCTACCGTCAATAACGGAGTTTTTGTCAAGAATGATGGTGATTATGTCGCGCTTACCGATGGTTCTGCAACGGGCGCCGAGCGGATTAGTGACAACACTTATACTGTGAAGTATAGTGATGGCACTGTTCATAGCTATAAAACTCTTGCTGAAGCACAGGGGGCAATCAATTCGCTGATTGAAAACAAAGAACTTACTGCAGATAATGCTGTGATTACCGTGGATACTGGGAAACAGGTCTATTACAAGGCTGTTGATCCGAACGCTGATCCTGATCAAGATCACACCATTGTCAACAAGAAGCTGCCGGTGTACATCCAGCCGAAGGTGAAGAAGGTGCTTACTGGCACTGCCACCACTAATAAGGCCAAGGAGTTCAAGTTCAACCTCTCCGGTGAAGGCGTCGACCAGACGGTCTCCGTCAACCTGGAGAAGAACAGCGTGGCGGATGCCACGGCTGAGTCTGTCTTCGATGCGCTGAAGTTCGGTGAAGATAACATGAAGGATGCTTCGGGCAACCTTGTTGACCAGAAGACCTTCACGTACACCATCAGCGAGGTGCCCGGTGACGATAAGGACATCACGTATGACGGCCAGTCGTACACGATGACGGTCGACGTGTCCACGTTGGCTGGCTCCGGCTACCTCGCCAAGGTGAACATCACCGATGCGTCGGGTAAGAGTGTGGCCGCTGCCCAGTACACCAGCATCCAGACCAACAAGACCAGCACGGATATGGACGGCAACATCACGTACACGCCGCGTCCGGGCCAGGTTGATGGTGTGGACTTCAAGTTCGAGAACATCCTCAAGCCTGCGTTCGAGTTCACGAAGACCAACGGCGACAACCACTCGCAGCACCTTCAGGGTGCGGAGTTTCAGCTGTACCGTTGCAACGCCGGTGCGGGCAAGTGCTCTTCGACTGAGCTGGTTGATTGGCAGAACGGTTCGAACGTCGGTGCCGATAAGGCGTGGTCGGTGTTCGATACGCAGACCAGTGGTCAGGACGGCAAGGTGAAGTTCTCCGGCCTCTCCGACGGCGAATACCGCCTTGTCGAGACCAAGGCCCCAGCCGCCTTCACCCTTCCGACCGGCCAGTGGAAGATCACCGTCAAGGACGGCACGGTCTCCAGTCCGGAGGCCATCGCCGACAAGAACGGTAACGAGCCTGCCGGCTTCGGTACCCCCACGGATGGTAGCGGCATTGAGCTGTACAACTACCCGCACATGACGGTTCCTTCGACCGGTGGCCGTGGATTGATTGTGTTCGCCACGTTGGGCGGCGCGCTGCTGCTCGCTGGCGTAACGGTTGTGACCATTGATTCGAGGAGGAGGGCACAACTTCAGTAAGCAGTAGTTTTCGGGAGGCCGCGCCCCAAGCGCGGCGCGGTCTCCTATAATCCGTAATCACATTCAATAGAAGAAGGAAAGAATCATGTTCAACCTGAAGAAGAGCGGCATCGCAGCCGTGGCCGTCACCGCGGTCGCCGCCATGCTCGGCTCCTTCGGCCTCGCCGCCCCGGCCCTGGCCGCGGACACGCCGACCATCGGCACCGACAAGGTCAATGGCACCATCACCGTCAGCAACGTGGAGGTCGGCGCGACCGTCACCGCGTACAAGATGATTAACGTCAACTACACGAACGCGGGCACCAAGGATGCGCCGTCCTACGTGCCGACCACCCCGCAGTACACGTGGACCGATGCAGTCGCCGGCTGGGTCAAGGGCCAGTACAGGCAGTACATCGGTGACAACCACGAAGTGACCAAGGCATACACCAGCCTCACCTCGGATCCGACCAACGACGAGAACAGCGGCGCTCCGGATAAGGAGACCGGCAAGACTTCCGAGATCGCGAAGTTCTACGATGAGTTCTCCGCCGCCTTCACCGAGGGTGCCGCCGCTGAGAATCTGCCGGTTGCCGCTACCGCTAATGCTGAGGGTACTGCTGGCACTGACACGACCGTGACGCTGGACGTGCCGGTCGGTGGCTACCTCGTGCGCATCGAGAACAACGGCAACGCCAACGGCACCGTCGGTGACTGGTCCTACCGTCCGGTTGCTGTGGATGTGAACTTCAAGGCGAACACTGATTCCACGAAGTGGGAGATCAATTCCGCGACCGTCGTCGCCAAACGCAGCCGCGCCGGCCTTGACAAGTCCGTCAACGAGAAGACCAATGACGGCCACAACAACGGCAAGAACGAGTCCAACCAGGGCTCCGACACCGTCGCCGTCGGCGACACCGTCCGCTTCGACCTGCGCTCCGATGTGCCGGTCTTCCCGACCGACGCCATCGACAAGACCTACGTGCTGGCCGATAAGATGGACGACGCTCTGACTCCGAACTACGACAACAACGGCGACCATATCTTCAAGGTCTACGGCTACAAGGGCACCGAGAAGTTCCCGACCGACGGTTCCGACGAGAACGCGGATAACCTGCTCAAGGAAGGCGTCAACTACACGCTGACCAAGAACACCACCGATCTCGACGGTACGGACAACGAGGCCACTTGGCGTCTTGACTTCAACTACGAGACCATCCGCCAGTACGACTACATCCACGTCGTGTACACCGCCACGGTGAACGAGAACGCCGTCGTCGGCGAGCCGATCTACAACAACGCGAAGCTCCAGTACTCGAACAACCCGTACGAGCACAATTCGCACCGCACCGTCCCGGATGAGGTCAAGCTGTACACCTTCGGTATCAAGGTGCTCAAGCAGTTCTACGACGACAAGGGTGTGCTCCTCACCGATAAGCTGCCGCAGGGTGCCGAGTTCGCCGTCTACAAGAACGGTGCAGACAAGGCCCTGTCCTTCGTCAAGGTCGCCAATGGTGAGTACCGCGCCGCCAAGGCCGGTGAAGCCGGTGTGACTTCCCTGCCGGTCGACGCCGAGGGCCACCTCAAGGTTTCCGGCATCAACAAGGGCAAGTACCAGCTCGAAGAGACCCAGGCCCCGGTCGGCTACATCAAGCTCTCCGGCAAGGTCGATGTCGAGATCATCCCGGTGACGGACGGCAACAAGGATTACACCGGTGCCGTCGAGGGCAAGATGGGTGAGCTCGGCTTCGTCTCTACGACCATCAACAACACCAAGGGCTGGCTGCCGAAGACCGGTAGCGCTGGCATGGTCGTGATGACCGTGGCCGGTGTGCTGCTCGTCGCGGCCGGCGTCACCGTGCTCGCCCGCAAGCGTCGCGCCTGAGTGACCACTGATTAGGTCTCTCCCCCAGTCAGCCTTCGGCTGACAGCCCCTTCGTCAGAGGGGGCCCAGGGGAGAGGCCTTTTTCGTTAGGGGGGCACGAGTTGGCCCCCTCTGACGAGGGGGCTCCCGGCGGAGCCGGGTGGGGGAGAGATAGCTGGGACGTTACGTTTCGCTGTGGCGTCGCCTTCCAGCTATCTCTCCCCCAGTCGCCTACGGCGACAGCCCCCTCGTCAGAGGGGGCCGAGATTGTCATGTTCGGCTATGGCGACGGCTTCTTCGGCTGAGGCCTTGCCCCCTCAGTCCGGCTTCGCCGGACAGCTCCCCCACGTGCGTGGGGGAGCGAAGAAATTGGCATGCGCGTGGCGCATGTCCGTTGTGTTTGCTCCCCCTTGAGGGGGAGCTGTCGGCCGCAGGCCGACTGAGGGGGTGGGTTGGCCCCCTCTGTCGAGGGGGCTGTCCGCGAAGCGGACTGGGGGAGAGCAGCGGAGCAGCCGACAGGCCGCGGGGAGATTGCATCGGCCGAAGGCCGATTCTGTTTCCTGGCGGCCTACGGCCGCGGTCTCTCCCCCACCCGGCTCCGCCGGGAGCCCGACCGCAATTATGGACAGCCTTCGGCTGACCTCACATTGGCTCGCCTGTCGGCGAGCACATCGCCTACAAACGCCTCCGGCGTTTGTTTCACGGCGATGTCCCGTCAGCGGGGGCCGAGGGGGAGAGGCCTTTTTCGTTGCGGCTAAGGCGAGTGCGAGTAGGCCCCCTCAGTCCGGCTTTGCCGGACAGCTCCCCCACGTGCGTGGGGGAGCGAAGGGAATTGGTATGCGCTGTGGCGCATTCTGTTTTCTGCGCCCTCTTTAGGGGGAGCTGGCGGCCGTAGGCCGACTGAGGGGGTTTGACGCTCAAACCCAAGCCCTCGCCCCTCGCTGTCGGGGCACTCGGGTCAGAGGGTGCGCTGACATGGGGCGAAATCATTTCTTATAATGCTTGGTGACCACCCGCTTACCGGCGGGAGGTACGGAACTCTTTGGTGGGGGACGGACGGGACTATGGCAGGACGACGCGACCGGCGAAACCACGATGCGCGCGGCGAGGCGCCGCAGGCGACGACGCGACGCGCGCGAGGAGGCGGATTCACCAGCATTCTCGCGATCCTGCTCATCCTCGCCGGCGTATGCGTGTTCTCCTACCCGATCGTCGCCGACCTGCTCTCCACACGGCAACACGACCAGGTCATCACCAACTACAGCAACACCGTCCACACGCTTTCGCCGGCCGAAAAAGCCAAACAGCTCAAACTCGCGCGCGAATACAACGACAACCTTGCCGGCGATCCGCTCCACGACCCGTTCGTCGAAGGCAGCGGATACGCCCTGCCGCAAAACTACACGGACGTGCTCAACGTCAACGGCGACGGCGTCATGGGATACCTGAGCATCCCCAAAATCAAACTCAACCTGCCCATCTACCACGGCACCGACGACGACACCCTCGCCAAAGGCGTCGGACACATGCGGCAGACCGCGCTGCCCATCGGCGGGAAAGGCAACCGCAGCGTCCTCACCGGGCATCGCGGACTGCCATCCGCGGAACTGTTCACACGACTCGACGAGCTCAAGAAAGGCGACCTGTTCACCATCAACGTGCTCGACGAGATCCACGCGTACAAGGTCGTGTCGATTCAGGTCGTGAAACCGGACGAGCTCGACAAGGTGCGCGCCATCCCCGGGCGGGACCTCGTCACGCTCGTCACCTGCACGCCATACGGCATCAACACGCACCGCCTGCTCGTCACCGGAGAGCGGACGGCGTACCATCCCGAGGACGTAAAAACGCCGGTCGTGTCGTTCTCGCCGACCTCGCCGGACAGCTGGTTCAGGTTCGGCGGGCTGGCGCTGGTCGCGGCGCTGGTCGGGGTTGCGGCGTGGAAGTGGTGGATTGGGCCGCTGGTTGCGGCCGGTGCGGCGCGGAGGCGCGGTGCTGGTGGGACGGCTGGTCGCGGTCGTGGGGCCGGGTCGGCTGGGACTGGTGCGGCTGGGCGTCGTGACGGTGGTGCTGGTGGTTCCGGTGATGGTGGTCGCGGTCGCGGTCGCGGTCGTGGCCGTGGTGATGGTGGTCGCGGTCGCGGGAAGCATGCTGGTGTCGGAAGGGCTGGTGCCGACCACCCCCAGTCGGCTACGCCAACAGCCCCCGCCAGCGGGGGCGGAGAAACGGGTGGTGGCGTGCGGACGGTGCGGAGCACGGGAGTCGCGCACGACACCCACCCCGACCCCGACATCAGCGACCAACTCCGCGGCGTCAGCGACTAGGGGCGGTGCCGATTTGCGCCCCCTTAGGCTGAGCCGTGAAGTGAACGCCGGCGGCGTTCGTAGGCGAAGGCGAGCGACAGCGAGCAGACATAATGTCGGCCGAAGGCCGTCAATAATTGCGAAGGAGCTGGTGGCCGGAGGCCGACTGAGGGGGTTCGCCGGGGCGTTCTCAATGCGGCTGCGATGCATTGGCCCCCTCTGACGAACATCGCCTACAGACGAGCCGGTATGAGGTCAAGTTGCAGACTGCCCGTGTCAAGGGGCCCAATTCTTGGCCCCCTCTGACGAGGGGGCTGTCCGCGAAGCGGACTGGGGGAGAGATAGCTGGAGGTGACGTCACAGCGGAACGTCACGTTCCCGGTATCTCTCCCCCAGTCAGCCTCCGGCTGACAGCCCCCTCGTCGGAGGGGGCCGGGTCTCTCTTTTCTCGGTTCTCTCTCTTCCCCCTCTCCCCCTCTCCGGGTTCTCTCTTCTCGCCTTTACTCCCTCAGTCTCGCTTCGCGGGACAGCTCCCCCTGAAGGGGGCGCAGTTCACATCGGGAGGTGACGTTCGGGGGCAGTGGGACCGCTCCCCCTGAGGGGCGCAAAGGGATTGCATGTGCCGTGGGCGCATTCCGTTTTCCTGCTCCTCTGAGGGGCGCAGAGGTGCGCTACGACTGGGGGTGTTGGGGCGGCAGGTTCTGGGGCGCGACGAATCGCAGGTACAGGTACGTGTATCGGGTTGTGCACCGGGTTGTGCACCGGGTTGTGCACCGTCGTTCACGGGTGGGGAGTGCGTTGGGGACGAGGCTGTGCGACTGTTAGACTGGGCGCATGCGTCTATCAATCAGGAATCTGGGCAAAATCAAGGAAGCCGATGTCACGATTGATGGCATTACCGTCATCGCCGCGCCCAACGATACCGGCAAGAGCACGATCGGCAAGGCCGCATACGCGCTGACGAAGACGTTCGAGGATTTCGATGGACGCGTGCATGATGAGCTCGCCGACGCGGTGAGGGAGAGGATTGAACGTGATTTGCCCGAGGGAATTGCCGGCTCGGGGCTCGGGCCGTTTGGTATTCGCGCCGCATATTTTGATCCGGATACGAAGAATTGGCACGTCAACGAAAGACCAGCAAATATACTTGCCACTGCCTTGTCATCATCGGCGAATCGGATTCCCGATGATGGACAATTATGTTCATTGATTCAGACTATCAGTGCACATGCGGTATCCCGTAATCGCGATGATGTCGAAAAAGTAAGAGTGCCGGAAAACGGTCTAGACGCGGATAACATGCGTGCGGTGGCGGATTGGCTTGTCTCCGATGCGCCTGCTGCCCGTGAAACACGTAAAGATCTGTTGGCACTGTTGGCAATCGACATGCGGGAAAAGGCCAAGGAATTGGCTAATCGCACTTTTTCAAGCGTGTTCAACGGGCAAATCCGCAATCTCTGCGGTGAGCCAGATTCCGCGGCCATAGCCTTGCATGAAGAGCAGGAGGGCGACTGGGAACCGCAGCGGACCGTGACGTTCTCCTCCGAAGGCGAATGCACCACGGCTGAACCGGTAAGCGACGAGCACAGGCACGTCTATATCATCGATGACCCCAATGTCATTGAGCAATTCGATAACAGTCATTATCCGGCTTTGGGGTTTGTCGGGTATCGGTGGGATCTGATCGAGGCATGCCAGACAGCGCTGCGCGCGCGGAAGAACAACACCGATGCCGGATTGAGCGAATCAATCCTCGCCAAAGCGGATATGCGCAACGTCATCGACCTGCTGAAACGCTCCTTCGCCGGACGTTACGACCGCAACCAAAACGGCAACGGCGTGCTCGTGAAGGAAGGCCTGCGCGAGCCCGTGCCCATCGGCAACGCGTCCATGGGCTCGAAGGCCATGCTGCTGCTGCGGTTCCTCGTCGAAAACATCATCGTGCGCAAAGGCGATATCCTCGTGCTCGACGAACCGGAAATCCACCTGCATCCGGAATGGCAGATTACGTACGCGCACGCACTCGTGCTCATCGCCAAACAACTCGGCATCAACATGATCGTCACCACGCACAGCCCGTACTTCCTGAAAGCCCTCGCCGGCTACTCCGGAATCGAAGACTATGGGGAGCACGTGCACTACTACACGGCCGACGACAACGATGACGGCTCCAACAGTTTCCATGAAGTGCAGCCGGAAGATGTCGGCACGCTCTACTCCGTCATGGCACACCCGCTGCAGACCATCGACGAGGACGTATTCCGGAAGATGCAGGGGCGGTGAAGGGCATGAGCATGTCGGATTCGCCCGCGTCGAGTCGGGGACTGTGGGTGCCGGATATCGGTAAGGTCATGACCTTGGAGAAGTATCCGCAGAAAACGTTGCGGGAATGCTCCAAAACAGATGACAAAGATGATCTAGGTTTTGCTGACGATGAGCACCTAGCGGTTGATTTCGACGCCTACATCGGCGTGGTTTGCGATCAACTGCGCAAGCAATGCAAAAAACAGGGGATAACACAGCAGCCACACATGCCGATACAGGACAAGCCCTCTACAGCAGACGCGCTCATCCTGTGCGGCGGCGATGACGGTGATGACGGCGGTGATGACGTTGCTGGAATCACACTTATCGAATTCAAGAACCGAAATCTGTTCAAGCGCGGTCGTGGCGGTCAGGGAATCGCCAATCCACTGGAGATCAAACCCGACATAACAATCGATCTGATTAGCAAGCTCTACGATTCGGCGATCATGCTGCTGATGCTGAACCGCGTCACCGTACTGACCGCACGCCGGATGCTGACCGCGTACATCGTGTGCGCGTCAGCGAAAAACGAGGAGTTCGCAGGTCAAGTGGAAGCAGAAGCCGAGACGGTCGCCGCGGCTGGCGGCTCTGGCTTTGCCGCGTATTCCTCGATCATGGCGGACGATGCGGTGGCCGGAGGACTGTTCGACGCCACGGTGTTCTCGTTCAAGCCCAAATGGGCGAAGCATTTCGAAAGCTACCTCTACTCGACGGTATGCTTCGTCACCGAAGAGCAGGTGTCAACCCTCATGTCCACGATTCGCAACGTGCACCCGTGAGTGGAGCTAAGCGGGGGGGAATAGGACCGGGCTGTGCGATGATGGGAGTATGAGTGCAATTGCAGTGAAGCAGGGACAGTTGGAACCGCAGGGATCGCAGGACCGGCAGAGTCGGGGCGCGGAGTCGCCGAATGTTGTTCGGTTTGCGGGGAAGGCGCGCGTGCCGCGGCTCGGCATGGGGACGATGGCGCTCGCCATCGAAGGGCGACCGGACCGCGCGACCGCGATTGAGACGATTCACGCCGGGCTCGACGCGGGCGTGCGGTACCTCGACACCGCATGGTCGTACTATCTGCCGTCGGCGCCGGGAGTGGACGGCACGGGGGCGCCGGGCGACTTCGGGTATGGTGAGAAGCTCGTGCGCGACGCGCTCGCCACATGGGACGGCCCGCGCGACGAAGTGC
Source organism: Bifidobacterium sp. LH_426 (assembly GCF_056356875.1). NCBI lineage: Bacteria > Bacillati > Actinomycetota > Actinomycetes > Bifidobacteriales > Bifidobacteriaceae > Bifidobacterium > Bifidobacterium sp. LH_426. The sequence goes on along the minus strand of NZ_JBKEVB010000007.1, from coordinate 22,386 downwards.
TCGTCGCCACGAAGACCGGGTACCGGCGGACGATCGAGGTGGATGGGCCTGCGGTACCCCCTCAGTCGGCTTCGCCGACAGCTCCCCCGGATAGGGGGAGCAAAGAAGAAGGCCAAGCTTCTGCAGGGAGGAGTGACGCCGAGACCGAGACGGGTAGCCTTTGCGCCCCCTGTGAGGGAGAGCTGCCGGCTTCACCGGCTGAGGGGGTGACCTCGGCGGAATCCGGCGCGGCCGTACCCCGTCAGCATTTGCAGGCGGCGGGGAGTCGGTATGGGTGGATGGCGGATTCACGGCCGGAGACGATGATCCGCGACGCGAAGGAATCCGCACGGCATCTCGGCGTGGAGGCGCTTGACTTGTTGTATTCGCATGGGCCGGACCCGGCCGTGCCCTACGAGGACCAGGTCGGCGCGCTGAAGACGCTGCTTGACGAGGGCGTGATCCGCTACGCGGGCATCTCGCGCGTGAACAACGAGCAGATCGACGTGGCACGGCGAATCCTCGGCGACCATCTGATTGCCGTGCAGAACCAGTTCTCGCCGTCACACCCCGACCCGGAACACACGATGGAGCACTGTGCTTCGCTTGGGCTCGACTTCGTCTGCTGGTCGCCGCTCGGCGGGTTCCTCGACCCGTTCGACAGTCACGCCTACGACCCGTTCCGCGCGGTCGCCGCGGCGCGCGGCGTCTCCTACCAGCGGGTCGTGCTCGCGTGGGAGCTCACACGCTACGGACGGCTGTTCACCATCCCCAGCGCCCGCAACCCGCACGAGATCCGCGACTCCTTCGCCGCGATCGACCTGCACCTGACCGACGAGGAACTGGCGACCCTCGCAACACTAGGCTGAGACTTGGTGACGACGGCTTGATGACGGCCGGGCTGAATGGGCGCAGCTGAATGGGCGTGGCATGCTCCTTGCTTCCCTACATCGTGAGGAGCCATCGTCGGGCATGACCCGCACGCAGCGGAATCGCCTTGCTCCTCACGGATGTGGGGCTCCATGGCGATCAAGGGGTCCGGCATCCGGGTCGCCTTGCTCCCCCACGGATGTGGGGGAGCTGTCCGGCCTTCGGCCGGACTGAGGGGGAACTGGCCCGCTGCCCTAGGCGCATGACCGTTTTCTGCGCGAGCCTGCATGGTTTGACGGCGAACCTGCATGGTTCGGACCCGAACCTGTAGGAATTTGAGCTGAACCTGCGGGGTGGGGCTTGGTAGACGGGCCTTTCTGGGATGCTGTGCCGATTCAAGAACGGCGGAATTCCGCGGATTATGCGTTGCGTAGTTGAGGGCGATCGGCCTGTCTTCAGAAGGGGTGTGCGCAGGTTCGCGGAATAGACCTACAGGTTAGGTGCGAAATCCTGCAGGTTGCGCCCTGATCTATACAGGTTCCACTCCAGACCGTGCAGGTTCGGGGAGAACCGTGCAGGTTTCGCCTTGTGACTGACGTGGGGTTCCGCATGGGGCTCTGCGTGATTGCCCCCTCAGTCCGCCTAGCGGCGTCCAGCTCCCCCTGAAGGGGGAGCAAAGAAGGAACCGCGTCTGCCCGAGGGGAGCGAGGAGGGGGTGCCTGACCGAGGGGAGCAAGAAGGAACTGCACCTACCCGAGGGGAGTGAGGAAGGAACCGCACTTACTCGAGGGAGCAAGGAGGGGGGCGTCTGCCCGAGGGGAGTACACCTATCCGAGGGGAGTGAGGAAAGAACCGCGTCTGCCCCCGAAAACAAGAAAAACGGCGCGAATCCGATTACGAGCTGACAACCACTGCGCGTACCCCCATACGTCTGCTGTGGCGTTGTGGGCCCGTAATGCTGTACCTCTTGACTGATTCGTGCCGTCTGAAATTATCGATTGATTGGGCTGGGTCACTCAGCTGTGGACGCGGCTGGTGGCGGTGTACTGGAACGCGCCGTGCACGAGCGCGGCGGTAAAGTGCATGCCGCACATGCCTGCCTCTTCCGCTTCGTGAGTGCATCCGGCGATGCTGCATAGATGACGAGTCATGGTGTCTTCCCCTTCCTTGGGCCTTCAGCTTCCGTGCCGTGGTGGCCGCTAGCTTCCGTGCCAACGTTTCGTTGTCCAATATACGCGTATTGTGCTCGAAATCCAAGATAACAATTTGATAATGTGGGCCAAATCACATTATAATGACGCGTTTGAGCGTGTCGCTGGCCGTCTGTCTGGTCTTGTGATGAGGCGTCGGGGCGCTGTGTGCGTCGTGTGATTCCGCAACGGATTGCGGTGGATTATGCGGGCGGGGCCGGATGATTGGATGCCTGGAGTACTTGGAGGCCGTCGGGGCGGTGACGCTATCGGGACTTGTCGGGGCGTGTTGTTGACGGGGTAAATTGTTTATAGTGTGAGGTATATTTGAGGGATATTGGGTGGAGAATTCGACGAAAGGGCCGATGATGGGCTTTGAAGAAGAAGCGGTGGATGAGCTGTATTCCAAGGTGTGGAGCCATCGGTCCGCAATGCAGCGCGAGCTCAATCGTGGCGCCCACGGCGAGGTCTTCGCCCTCCGTCAGCTCGCCTGCCACGGCGAAATGACGCCGTCCCAATTGGCCGAATCCCTGCGCGTGAGCTCCGGGCGCGTGTCCACGGTGCTGTCGTCGTTGGAGAAGAAGGGGTTCGTCACGCGCAAGCCCGATCCGGACGACCGGCGCGTGGTGCGCGTCGCGCTTACCGATGCCGGCCGTGCGCGCATCGAAAAGGACTTGGAGGACATGCGTTCCGCAGTCCGCTGGATCTTCTCGCAGATGGGGGAGCGGCGCACGCGCGAGTTCGTCGAACTGACGCGCGAATTCATGACGTACATGTCGATTTGCCACCCCGGTCAGCCGCGCCCCACCGCGGAAGAGGTGCGCAAGGCGTTCGAAGAGAACGAATAGGAGGGCGATGTTCGGCTCCCTCTGACGAGGGAGCTGTCCGCCGTAGGTGGACTGAGGGAGAGACGGGGCGGCCGGTAGGCCGCGGGGAGATCGTATCGGCCGAAGGCCGATTCTGTTTTCTGCGGCCTGCGGCCGCTGTCTCTCCCCCACCCGGCTTCGCCGGGAGCCCCCTCGTCAGAGGGGGCCGAGGCCGTTGGTCTTGGCTGCTGCCGGGAGCCTGGCCACAATTGTGGACAGCCTTCGGCTGGCCTCACATCGGCTCGCCTGTCGGCTCGCACGTCGACTACAAACGCCCCCGGCGTTTGCTTCACGGCGATGTGCCGTCAGAGGGGGCCGGGGCACTGCATCGCCCGCGGGTAATGCGCTGATTTGCTGGTTTTGTGGGGAACACGCCGGTGGGTTTGGAAATATCTTATAGTGTAAGTAATTTATGGGGCAAAGATAAATGAATTGGTGGCGGTGCAGGTGGCACCCCCTCAGTCCGCTTCGCGGACAGCTCCCCCTCAAGGGGAGCAGGGGTGGGGTAGCGATGTGCCTCCTTTGGGCGGGGTGGTCTCTCCCTCCGGCGCTTCGCGCCACCTCCCTCGTCAGAGGGAGGCTGCAAGAGAGCGCGCCGGCCATGCCCCTCGTCAGAGGGAGGCAGGGTGCGCCGGGCGCCTCCCCGTCAGAGGGAGGCGAGTGAACCGACTTTGCCACCCGCCTAATCGTCGGTCCGCCTTTTCGTATCGCTCGTCAGAGGGAGGCAGAGGGCACCGGGCCGGGCCACCGATCATGTTGTCAGTCAGATAAGGGGAATCAATGTTTCGTGTGATGAGATATCTATCCAAGGGGGAGGTCGGGCAGATGCTCGTCGCCCTCGTGACCATCGTGGGGCAGGTCTTCTTCGACCTGAAGTTGCCCGACTACATGTCCGACATCACCACGCTCGTCGAGACGCCGGGCAGCGAGATGGCGGACATCTGGATCGCCGGCGGCAAGATGCTGCTCGTCTCGCTCGGCTCCGTGGCCTGCGCCGTCGTCACCGGCTTCATCGCCGCGCGCGTCGCCGCCAGCTTCGGCCAACGCCTGCGCTCGCTCGAGTTCGCGAAGGTCGAATCGTTCGGACCGGCGGAGATGAGCCGCTTCTCGACCGCGAGCCTCATCACCCGCTCCACCAACGACATCACGCAGATCCAGATGTTCATCACGATGGGCCTGCAGCTCATCGTCAAATCGCCGATCATGGCCGTGTGGGCCATCGCGAAGATCGCCGGCGACGGCTTCGAATGGACGCTCGCCACCGGCATCGCCGTGGTCGTCCTGCTCGTCGCCATCGTCGTCCTCATGGCGATGGTCATGCCGAAATTCAAGGCCATGCAGGCCCTCACCGATGACATCAACCTCGTCGCCCGCGAGAACCTCACCGGCCTGCGCGTGGTGCGCGCCTACAACGCCGAGGACTACCAGGAAGCCAAGTTCACCAAGGCGAACAAGGCCCTCACCGACACGCAGCTGTTCACCAACCGCGCCATGGCCGTCATGATGCCGCTGATGAACACCGTGATGAACGGCCTCATGCTCGCCGTCTACTGGATCGGCGCCTACCTGATCGACGCCGCCGCCCTCACCGACAAGCTCACCGTGTTCTCCAACATGGTCGTCTTCTCCAGCTACTCCGTGCAGGTCATCATGAGCTTCCTCCTCATGAGCATGGTGTTCGTGCTCTGGCCGCGCGCCGACGTGTCCGCGCAGCGCGTCATGGAAGTCCTCGACACCGATCCGCTCGTCAAGGACGGCGCCGACACCGCCGCCGACGTGACCCGCCTCGGCCACGACGCGCACGGCACCGTCGAATTCCGCGACGTGAGCTTCACCTACCCGGATTCGCGCGAGCCGATCCTCGAACATGTCACGTTCACGGCGAAACAGGGCCAGACGGTCGCGTTCATCGGCTCCACCGGCTCCGGCAAGTCGTCGCTCATCAACCTCGTCCCGCGTTTCTACGACGTGTCCGCCGGGCAGGTTCTCGTCGACGGCGTCGACGTGCGCGACTGGAACGTGACCGACCTGCGCGACCGCATCGGCTACGTGCCGCAGAAATCCGTGCTGTTCAAGGGCACCGTCGCGAGCAACGTCGCGTACGGCGACGACGCGCGCGCGGCGGCGGGCCGCGGCGACGCGTCGCGCGCCGACGCCGCGGACATCGACATGACGCGGGTGCGGGAGGCGGCGGACGTGGCGCAGGCCACGGAATTCGTCTCGCGCATGGACGGCGGCTTCGACGCGGCCATCGCGCAGGGCGGTTCCAACGTGTCCGGCGGACAGAAGCAGCGACTCTCCATCGCGCGCGCCGTCTACCGCGATCCGGAGATCCTCATCTTCGACGACTCGTTCAGCGCGCTCGACTTCAAAACCGACCGCGAAGTGCGCGACGCGCTCGCGGAACACGCGACGGGCGCGACCAAGCTGATCGTCGCGCAGCGCATCGGCACGATCATGAACGCGGACCGGATCGTCGTGCTCGACGACGGCAAGGTCGTGGGGCAGGGCACGCATCGCGAACTGCTGCAGGGCTGCGACGTGTACAGGCAGATCGCCGAATCCCAGCTCAGCCAGACCGAGCTGACGGCGTGATGGCAGGAGCGGCTGCGCGTGCAACCCCCTCAGTCGCGCAGAGCGCGACAGCTCCCCCTGACAGGGGGAGCGGGGAAGGGGATTGCGCCCCCTTTAGGGGGAGCTGGCCGGCCGGAGGACGGGCTGAGGGGGTGCGGCGACAGCCGCTTGATATGGCGGCATCGGCCTTCGGTCGATTCGATTTGCCCGCGGCCTGCCAGCCGCTCGGGTCTCTCCCTCCGTCCGCCTGCGGCGGACACCTCATCCGCAATTACGGACGGCTTTCGGCCGACCTCATATTGCTCGCCTATCGGCTCGCCTTCGCCTACAAACGCCTCCGGCGTTTGCCTGACGGCTCAGCCCGTCAGAGGGAGGCAAGATGACAGACTTTGTGAAAGGAATGGAATAATGCCAGGACCTATGGGACATGGCGGGCCGGGACGCGGCGCCGTCGAGAAACCGCAGAACTTCGGCGAGGTGATGGGCAAGCTCGTGCGGTATTGCAGGAGCTACATCCCCGTCATCATCATCGCGCTCGTGCTCGGCGCGACCGGAACGATCTTCCAGATCATCGGACCGGACAAACTCAAGGACATGACCAACGAGATCGTCAAGGGCCTGCCCGCGATGGTCCACGGCCGCCCGGTCATGGGAGCCGTCGACTTCGACGCGGTCTCGCGCATCGGATTCACGCTCGTCGCGCTCTACGTCGGGTACGCGGTGCTGAGTTACGTGCAGAGCTGGCTGATGGCGAACGTCACCCAGCGCACCGCCCAGCGACTGCGCGAATCCATCTCGCAGAAGATCAACAAGCTGCCGCTCAGCTACTTCGACAAAGTCAGCTACGGCGACGTGCTCAGCCGTATCACCAACGACGTCGACGCGATCGGACAGACGCTCGGCCAGTCGCTCGGCTCGCTCATCACGTCCGTCACGCTGTTCGTCGGCGCGCTCGTCATGATGTTCTACAACAACGTCATCATGACCTTGTGCGCGATCGGCGCGAGCCTCGTCGGACTGGTGCTGATGATGGCGATCATGAAGGCGTCGCAACGCTATTTCACGCGCCAGCAGGTCGCGCTCGGCCAGGTCAACGGCCACGTCGAGGAGATGTACTCCGGACACCTCATCGTCAAGGCGTACAACGGCGAAACCGCCGCGATCCGCGACTTCGAACGCTACAACGCGGACCTCTACGACTCCGGCTGGAAGTCGCAGTTCCTCTCCGGACTGATGATGCCGCTCATGCAGTTCATCGGCAACTTCGGCTACGTCGTCGTGTGCGTCGTCGGCGCCGCGCTCGCGATGAACGGCGACATCGAATTCGGCGTCATCGTCGCGTTCATGATGTACATCCGACTGTTCACACAACCACTCTCGCAATTCGCGCAGGCGTTCCAGAACCTGCAACGCTGCGCCGCCGCATCCGAGCGCGTGTTCGGCTTCCTCGAGGAGCCGGAGATGACCGACGAAAGCGCGAAACCGGCGCTGCTCGGCGCTCGCGCCGACGCGCCGGTACGCGGCGACGTGACGTTCGACCACGTGCGCTTCGAATACGAACCCGGAAAGCCGATCATCAACGATTTCAGCGCCGACGTGAAAGCCGGACAGAAAGTCGCGATCGTCGGACCGACCGGCGCGGGCAAAACCACCATGGTCAACCTGCTCATGCGCTTCTACGACATCGCCGGCGGGCGGATCGCGATCGACGGCGTCGACACGGCGAGCGTGCCGCGCTGGAACGTGCACGAACAGTTCTCGATGGTGCTGCAGGACACGTGGGTGTTCCACGGGACCGTGCGCGAGAACATCGCATACTCGAAGCCGGGCGTGACCGACGAGCAGATCCGTTCGGCGTGCCGCGCGGTGGGGCTCGACCACTACATCATGTCGCTGCCCGACGGGTACGACACGGTGCTCGACGAGAACACGTCGCTGTCCGCCGGGCAGAAGCAGCTCCTCACCATCGCGCGCGCGATGGTGCAGGACGCGCCGATCCTGATCCTGGACGAGGCGACCTCGTCCGTGGACACGCGCACCGAGGAGCTGATCCAGAAGGCGATGGACGCGCTCACCGTGGGGCGCACCTCGTTCGTGATCGCGCACCGGCTCTCGACGATCCGCGACGCCGACATGATCCTCGTGATGAACCACGGCGACGTGATCGAACGCGGCACGCACGAGGAGCTGCTGGAGGCCGGCGGGTTCTACGCGGACCTGTACAACAGCCAGTTCGCGCCGGTGGCGTGAGGGGCGTGAGGCGAATCGCCTGACGGGGTGTCCGCTGGGGCGCGACGGCGGTTGGGGCGTCCTGACGAGGTATCTCTTTGGGGATATCTCCGTTGGGAGGGGTGGTTTGGCGCTGTCGCGGGAGCCTATCTGCGTTACGAGGGGTGCCGGAGACGGGATACGCCGGGCGTATGCGGCTCGATGACGGTGATATTTGGTCGTCGTCGACGGTTGCGGTACCCCTTGTAAGCGAGAAATCATCGGGAGCGAGGGAGGATGTACCCCTTGTAAGCGAGAAAAGCCCCCGGAGCCCGGTTAAGGGCTTCGGGGGCTTTTCGTGGTCTCTCGTTGTGGTGGTCTCTCCCTCCGGCGGTGCGCGCCACCTCCCTCGGCAGAGGGAAGCGATGTCTGGGATGACTTTCTGGCGGCAGCTTCCTCAGAGGGAGGTGATGACGGGGGATCAGGCGTAGATGTTGCGGGGGCGCATGTCCTCGGGGAGGCCTTCGAGCAGGGTCTGGACGGAATTCTCCTCGAAGACGGAGCGGATGCCGGCGGCCAGCAGAGGCGCGACGGACAGGACCGTCATGTTCGGCAGGCGCTTCTCCTCGGGGACCGGCACCGTGTCCATCAGGACGATCTCGCGCGCGCCGCACTGCGACAGGCGCTCGACGGCCGGGCCGGACAGCAGGCCGTGCGTCGCGACCAGCGTGACCGAGCGCGCGCCGGCGCCGCGCAGGGCGTGCACCGCCTCGCAGATCGTGCCGGCCGTGTCGATCATGTCATCGACGACCACGCAGTCGCGGTCGAGCACGTCGCCGATGATGCCGTGCGCGACGGCGTGGTTCGGACGGGTGATGTCGCGGGTCTTGTGGATGAAGGCGAGCGGCAGGTTGCCGAGCTTCGCCGCCCAACGCTCCGACACCTTGATGCGGCCCGCGTCCGGGGAGACGATCGTCGTGTTCTCGAGCGGCAGATGATTGCGCACGTAATCGATGAGCACCGGCGTGGCGGTCAGATGGTCGACCGGCGCGTTGAAGAAGCCCTGCTCCTGGGAGGCGTGCAGGTCGACCGTCATGATGCGGTCGGCGCCGGCCGTGCGGAACAGGTCGTAGACGAGGCGCGCGGTGATCGGCTCGCGGCCCTGATGCTTCTTGTCCTGACGGGAGTAGCCCATGAACGGCGCGACCACGGTGATCGTGCGGGCGGAGGCGCGCTTCAGGGCGTCGATCATGAGCAGCTGCTCCATGATCCACTTGTTGATGTCGCCGGAATGGCATTGCAACGCGAACACGTCCGCGCCGCGCACCGGCTCGGTGAACCGCACGTACATCTCGCCGTTCGCGAAATCGTAGGCGGTGGTCTCCAGCACTTGCGTGCCCAGACATGCGGCGACCTGATCGGCCAGTTCGGGGTAGGCGCGGCCGGTGACCACCGCCATACGCTTGTCCGGAGTGCCCTCGAGCAGCGACGTCATGTTTCTCGTACCCGTCCTTTTGTTCGTAGTGTCCTCGCACCGCGCGGCGCTTCCGCATGCGCGGTGAACCTCAGACAAGTGTACTAGGGGAGGGGAAGAAGGCGTGTGGGGGAAGGTGCGGGATGGGAAAGGTGCGGGGTGTGGGCTGTTGGCGGCTGTCGGCGGGAGACCCCCTCAGTCAGGCTGCCGCCTGACAGCTCCCCCCTGAAGGGGGCGCAGGATGGGGAGTCCGCTGTTTGCGCCCCCCTCAGGGGGAGCTGGCGACCGGAGGTCGTCTGAGGGGGTGCCCGTGCGGGGTGCCTGTGCGGAATGGCTTGCGCGGGGTGGTGGTTCGGGCGTGGGCGAGGGGCGTGGGCTGTCCCGCGGGGGCGTTATCTTGGGGAGGTTGCTTTGTTGGGGTCATAGGCGTGTCCGGCTTCTCGCCGCGCGCATGCGACCCGGATGATGCAGCACGCATACACACTCCTGCCACGGAAGGTCCGTGGCCACATAGTCCGAAGGAGGTGGGTGATGTCTGCGCATAAGTACGAACTGATGTTCATCGCCGATCCTGAGCTGAACGAGCGTGATCTCAAGAAGCTGACCGAGCAGTACCTCGAGCTGGTCACCAAGGAAGGCGGTTCCGTCGATGAGCCCGATTTCTGGGGCCGTCGCAAGCTCGCCTACGAGATCAACGGCAAGACCGAAGGCAACTACGTCGTGGTGACCTACACCGCCGAGCCCGCTACCAGCGATGAGCTCGACCGTGTCCTCAACCTCAACGAATCCGTGATCCGTACGAAGATCCTTCGTAAGGACGTCAAGTAAGCGTTTGAAGCGTCAACCGGCTCCCGCGGCGGAACACCGTCGCACGGGACGCCGGTGCGGAATACAGTCGAAGTAGGAATCTCGAAGTAGGAAGGCGGCAATCATGGCAGGCGAAACCACGATCACCATCGTCGGCAATCTCACCGCGGATCCGGAACTGCGCACCATCGGTTCCGGCGCGACCGTGGCGAGCTTCACCATCGCGTCGACGCCGCGCACGTACAACCGCCAGTCCGGCCAGTTCGAGGACGGACAGGCGCTGTTCATGCGTTGCTCCGCATGGCGTGACCTCGCCGACCACTGCGCACAGTCCCTGTCCAAGGGCATGCGCGTGATCGCGCAGGGTCGTCTCCAGCAGCGTTCCTATCAGGCACAGGACGGTTCCAACCGCACCGTCGTCGAGATGACGGTCGACGAGATCGGCCCGTCGCTGCGCTACGCCACCGCCCAGGTGACCCGCCAGTCGTCCGGTAACGGCGGCTTCGCGGGCCGCAACCAGGGCGGCAACGGCGCGGGCGGCTTCGGCGGCGGCAATGGCTACGGCCAGAACGCCGGCGGCTATGGCCGCGGTAACGGCGGCAATGGCGGCTACTCGGGTGGCAACGGCTACCAGGGCGGCGGTTCCAGCTTCGGCGGCGGCCAGTCCGGCGCGCCGGCGGGCGGACAGCAGCCGGCCGCGGACCCGTGGAGCAGCGGCTCGGATTCGGGCAACAGCTTCTCCACGTTCGGCGGCTCCTCCGATTTCGGCGGCGGCTCCGACGACGATCCGGAGTTCTGATCCGCGTTTCCGCGCCTTCACGCTTTCACGCCGCGTAGTACCTGACGCGTATGCAACGCGCAACGCGTAACTGCGACGAGCGAACACAACATCAACATCGTAAATAAGGAGAACATCATGTCCCGCAAGAGGCCGCAACCGCCGGTCAAGCCGTTCAAGAAGAAGCCGAACCCGCTGAAGGCGGCGAAGGTCACCGAGATCGATTACAAGGACGTCGCGCTGCTGCGCAAGTTCATCTCCGATCGCGGCAAGATCCGTTCCCGTCGTATCACCGGCGTGACCGTGCAGGAGCAGCGCAAGATCTCCAAGGCGATCAAGAACGCCCGCGAGATGGCCCTGCTGCCGTACGCCACTTCCGGCCGCTGAGTTCTAGGAGGCATCTGAAATGGCTGAAACCAAGGTTATTCTCACCCAGACCGTTGCGAACCTCGGTCACTCCGGTGACGTCGTCACCGTCAAGGCCGGCTACGCCCGCAACTACCTGCTCCCGCAGAAGCTTGCCTTCGCGTGGAACAAGGGCGCCGAGGCCCAGATCGTCGCCATGAAGCGCGCCCGTCTGGCCCAGGCCGTCGCCACCCGTGAAGACGCCGTCGCCGCCAAGGAGGCCATCGAGGGTTCCGCCGTCGAGATCGCCGCCAAGGTGTCCGAGTCCGGCAAGCTGTTCGGTGGCATCTCCAAGGAAGCCATCGCCATGGCGCTGCTCGACAAGGCCCCGGTCGACCCGAAGGCCATCACCGTCGAGACCATCAAGACCACCGGCGAATTCCCGGCCACGGTCCAGCTCCACCCGGAGATCTCCGCGAACTTCTTCGTGAAGGTCGTCGCCGAGTGACGATTCCGGCGGTGATTATTGCTGCCGGATTCCCATCAGACTGACGGATTGAAGTCTGAGCTTAAGCACTGAGAACCCCGTGCCGCGCGTGATTGTTGTTCACGCGGGGCGCGGGGTTTTCGTATGCGGCGGGTGTTGCGGTTGTGTTGCGCCAAGGCTGGCGTGGTTCCGATGGTTCTGGCGGGTTCCGACGGTTTCCAAGGCGCGGCTTCGACCGCTCGGGTATGACTCCTGCCATTTATGTGATGATTATGTGAAGAGCGGTTTTCAAGGTGGGTTAGGCGAGGTGGATGAAGCGTGCAGACGGCAAATCAGCGATTTTACAAACGTTGGAATTCCGGGCGACACGCCGAGAGTTGCGTTAGAATCAAACACGAGTATATTTATCACTCGTTGCAAGGAACACTTCAACAACTAGCCAACGCCCCTGTAGCTCAGTTGGTTAGAGCAGCTGACTCTTAATCAGCGTGTCCAGGGTTCGAATCCCTGCGGGGGCACAAATAAGACCGGAATCGAAAGATTCCGGTCTTATTGTATTTCCAAGCGAACTCGTACGGCGACGAAGCCAGGGTTATAGGCCAACCCGCCAACCCAGTTCAGCCCTCGGCGTATGCTTACCTCGTTTGTTTGTCTCCCGCCTTTCGGGCGGCCGCATCACCAATCCAGACAAGAACAAGAAGAAAAGAAGAAGCAGTGGAATACTCCCTCTTTACCAAGCTGGCCGCCGAGTTCTTCGGCACCGCCATCCTGATGATCTTCGGCAACGGCTCCGTCGCCAACGTCGAGCTTAAGAACACGAAGGGCCACCACGCCGGCTGGCTCAACATCGCCATGGGCTACGGCTTCGGCGTCATGTTCCCGGTGCTCATGTTCGGCGCTGTCTCCGGTGCCCACATCAACCCGGCCATGACCCTCGCGCAGGCCATCAACGGCATGTTCCCGTGGGACGAGGTGCTACCGTACATCATCGCGCAGCTGCTCGGCGCCGCGCTCGGCCAGTTCATCGTGTACCTCACGTACTACCCGCACTACAAGGACACCGATGACGCCGAGGCCATCCTCGCCACCTTCTGCACCACCGACGCGGACAACAAGAAGCTCAACTACTTCCTCAACGAGATGTTCGGCACGCTCGTGCTCGTCTTCGGCGCGCTGTGCTGCCTGATGGACCCGTGGGGCGAGAAGGACCCGGCCGCCGCCGCGATCGTCGTCGGCTTCATCGTGTGGGGCCTCGTCACCTCCATGGGCGGCCCGACCGGCCCTGGCCTGAACCCGGCCCGCGACCTCATGCCGCGCGTCCTGCACGCCATCCTGCCGATTCCGTCCAAGGGCACGTCCCGTTGGAACGAGGCGTGGATCCCGGTCGTCGCCCCGATCGTGGGCGCGATCGTCGGCGCCTGGCTGTTCAAGGCGTTCTTCGCGTGATTGCGTGATTGCGTGATTGCGTAGCGAATACGCATAGCGAATACGAAACCGGCCCGTCGGTTCCCGCGTATTGCGGGGCGACGGGCCGGTTTCGTTATGGTGGGGAATCAGTGCTCGAGGAAGATCTGGGGGGCCTTGGCGAAGTTGTTGGCGCAGTGTTCGCCGCAGAAGTAGTAGGTCTTGCCCTCGTACTCGCGGGTGATCGCGTCCGCGTTCACCGCGACCGTCATGCCGCACACGGGATCGGTGGCGGTCTCGCCCTCGGTGGGGGCGGCGTGGTGCATGGCCATGTGGTCGTGGTGCATGTGGTTCATTTCCATGGTGTTCTCCTTGGTTGTGATTGATGGGGAAGTGCTGGTGGTTTCGGTGTCGGCGGCCCCCCTCAGTCCGGCTTCGCCGGACAGCTCCCCCTGGGAGGGGGCGCAGGAAGAGGAGGTGCCGGTGGTGAGGGAGGTGCGTTCGTCGATGATGACGCGGGGGCCGGGTTCGGTTGCGCTGGCGGCGGACACCCCCTCAGTCGGCTTCGCCGACAGCTCCCCCTCGTAGGGGGAGCCGGAAGAAAATGCCGACGGCTCCGCTCGGGCGATTGCGGCGCGGGGCTCCTTGAGGGCCGTGTCGCTCAGGGTGATGCGGTTGAGGCGGTTGGCGTTGAGGACCAGGCAGACGGAGCTCAGGGCCATCGCGAGGCCGGCGATCATCGGGCTCAGTAGCCAGCCGGTGAACGGGTAGAGCACGCCCGCCGCGATCGGGATGCCGATCACGTTGTAGCCAAACGCCCACCCGAGGTTCTGCCGGATGTTGCGCATCGTCGCCTGCGACAGGTTGATCGTGCGGATCACGCCGCGCAGGTCGCCGCTCATCAGCGTCACGTCCGCGGACTGCATCGCCACGTCCGTGCCGGTGCCGATCGCGAATCCCAGATCCGCCTGCGTGAGCGCGGGCGCGTCGTTGATGCCGTCGCCGACCATCGCGATCAGACCCTCATGCGGCTCCTGCTGCAATCGTTCGATCCAATATGCCTTCCCATCGGGCCTGACCTGCGCGATTACCGTGTCGATGCCGACTTCGCGCGCGATGCCGGCCGCCACCTCGGCCTTGTCGCCGGACAGCATGACCGTGCGGATGCCGGCCGTGCGCAACGCGGCCACCGCCTCCTTCGAGCCGGGCTTGACCGTGTCGCGCTCGTAGCTCGGCCGGCTCCAATCCGCGGAATCCGCGTCGGCCACACCGCGCGTGATCGTGCCGGTCTTGTCGAACACGACCGTGCCGATCTCGCGTGCCCGTTCCAGCGCTTTCGCGCTGGTCACGAGCACGCCGTTCGTCGCGCCCACGCCGGTCGCCGCCGTGACCGACAGCGGCGTGGCGAGTCCCAGCGCGCACGGGCATGCGATGATGAGCACGCTCACCGCCGTGACCAGCGCGTGCGCGAGCTTCGGGTCCGGGCCGAGCGCCAGCCAGATCGCGAACGTCCACACGGCGATGATGAACACCGCCGGCACGAACACGCGGGCGATGCGGTCGGCGAGACGCTGCACCGGGGCCTTCGTCGCCTGGGCGCGCGCCACCATCGCGACGATCTGCGAGAGCACGGTGTCGCCGCCCGTCTGTGTGACACGCATGAGCAGATTGCCGCGCAGCACCACGGTCGCGCCGGTGAGCGTGGACGAGCGGGCGGGAGCGGAACCCTCGGAAGTCGCGGCATCGCCATCTCCGTCGGCGAATGTGTATGATTCGGAGGGTGTTGTGTGGGGTTCGGCGTCGAATGTGTATGGTTCGGCACCCGGCGTGCAGGAATTCGGGCCGGACGTGTAGTCGTTTTGGGCGAATGTGCGGGGTGCGGTCGTGAAGACCGGGGTTTTGCGCACCGGACGGGATTCGCCGGTGATCATCGACTCGTCCACCTCGGCCTCGCCTGCGACGACCACACCATCGGCCGGGATGCGTTCTCCTGCCTTGATTACGAGCAGGTCGCCGGGTTCCACCTCGTCGATGTCGACGTCATGGAACGCGTTCGGATTGAGCCAGCTTTCGTCCGTCTGCGAAGAGGTCTTCACGACAGGGGCGTGCAGGTTCGTATCGGAATGCTGCGCGTTGCCCTCGGAATCATGCACGTCCGCCTCGGAATCATGCACATCGCTGTCCGAACCATGCATGACACCCCCGGAACCATACACATTCGCCCCGGGTACGGGCTGTCCGGCTCCCGATGTCTGCGCGGCGGCCTCCTCGATCTCCTCGGGGACCCCATCGAGCCGGTGCGCGACCCGTGGGCGGAGCTTGATGAGGCTCTGCACCGCCTTGCCGGTGCCCTCGCGCGCCTTCGTCTCCAGCAGTCGGCCGACGAGCACGAGCGTGATGACCACGCCCACCGATTCGAAATACGGTTCGCGCGAGCCTTCCGGCAGCAGCCACGGCGCGATGCACACGAGCAGGCTGTACAGGTAGGCGGCGCCCGTGCCCAGCGAGACGAGCGAGTTCATATCCGGTGCGCGATGGCGCAGCGCGGGGAATCCGACCTGATGGATCGGCGCGCCGCAGTAGAACATGACCGGCGTGATGAGGATCGCCTGCCACCACGGGTTCGTGAGCCAGTCCGGCAGCAGCATGTGGTTCGCCATGTGGATCATCATCACCGCGAACACGGGGAGCGTCAGCACCGTGCCGATCGCGACCAGGCGGGTGAGGTTGCGGATTTCGGTACGCCGTTCCTCGGCTTCGCGAGCCTCGTTCGCCGCATAGTCGGCCGAAGCCGCGGCTGCGGGAGCGGGTGCGCCAGCTCCCGCAGCCCCCACCGCGTCCGCCACAGCTCCGGCGGCTCCCGTTCCGGCGGCTCCCGCCGTTTCGCCGCCTCTGTCGCCTTGGACGCGCAGCAGCCCGTGCACCATGTTCATGCCGCAGGCGAACGGGTAATCGCCGGCCGGCAGCGCGGGCAGCTTCACTTCGGTGGCCGTGTTGCCCGGTAGCATCGCGTCGAGCCCCAAATCGCCGAACACCACGTGCGAGGTGCATTCGCCGGTCTCTTGCCGGTCGAAGTTCAGGGTGATCGGCATGCCGACGCGCATCGTCACCACGTCGGGGGAGTAGCCGCCCTTCACGGTGATGGTGGCGCGCTGGACGCCCTCGTGCAGCTCGCCGGCCACGCCCTTGCGCTCGCCGAAGAAGAACCGCAGGATGAGCCACGTCGCAAGCGCCGCGACGACCAGCGCGGCGACGCACGTGAAGATGTTCAGTTCCATGTCCGCTCCTCGTTCTCGTCTCAGTCCATCGTATACCGCATCACAGTGTATACCCAATACCCCTATGGGGTATATACTGGATGGTGTTTTCCGCACGGCGAAAGGAGACTGGCGATGCACGGCTACGGCGACGACAAGGCGAAGGTGCTGGCGCGGCTGAAGCGCATCGAAGGCCAGGTGCGCGCCATCGAGCAGATGGTGGACGACGACCGGTACTGCATCGACGTGCTCACGCAGATCTCCGCCGCGAATTCGGCGCTCAAATCGGTGGCCCTGCTGCTGCTCGACGACCATCTCAACCATTGCGTGCGTCAGGCGTCGGCCGAAGGCGGCGACGTGGCCGACGAGAAGCTCGCCGAGGCGTCCGCCGCCATCGCCCGCCTCGTGCGGTCGTGACGAGGGCGCGCCGTACCCTATGGGATATGAGTGATTCAGGATTCCGCGCCACCGGCCCCGCCGACCTGCATAACGAGCCCATCGACTTCGCCGCGCTCGACCCGCGCGAGCAGCTCCGCGCCCTGCTGCGCGAGCGCGTCGCCGGCAAGCCGTTCTCCGAGCTGTACGCGGTGACGCTCGACCATCACGGTGCGGCCGTGATGGGCCACGTCCTGCTCGACACGTTGGAGGACGCCGGCTATTCCGTCGACGATTACGATGCGGTCGGCGCGCTCACCGCCGCTTCCGTGCCGCTTGTCGGATCGATGATCCAGGCCGCCGCCTCCCGCGGCGAGAACCTCGACGGATTCGTCATGGACTTCGTGTTCCCGTCGATTAAGGGACCGTCGATCAGGGGCAAGCGCGTGCTGCTGCTCGACGCGTGGCTGTCCGAGAAATCCTACGTGCAGACGAGTTCGCTCGTCACGCTGCGCAACGGCAACGAGCTGAGCCTCGACTTCTCGATTGTCGAGCATGAGGGCGCGAGCGTCGTGGCCGTCGCCTCGCTGGTCGGCGGCGTCGGCAAGGGCGCGGACGAGCATGAGATTACCGTCATCAGCCCGGTCGACGGTGCGCGGCACGAGGTGCCGTTCATCCAGGTGTTCCACGAGTCCGATCTGGCGGAGTAGGTCGGTAGCGGAGCCCCCCTCAGTCGCCTTCGGTGACAGCTCCTACGCGATTGCGGACAGCCTTCGGCTGGCATGATGTCGGCTCACTGTCGTTCGCCTTCGCCTACAAACGCCTCTGGCGTTTGCTTGACGGCTCAGCCTCAAGGGGGCGCAAGATGTATGGAAAGGTGATATGCATCCTCGTAATCCTATTGATGTCGAAGGCGAGCGGTCCGGGGAACCGGTGTTCCGCGAGGTGGGTGTCGGGCCGTGGGCCGAGGCGCATCCCGGCGAGCCGCGGCCGGACGATCCGGCGTCGCCGCTGTACGCCGACCGCCTCCTCTATGACCCGAAACTGCTCGACCAGGGCGATCGGCGCAACGTGCTCAACCGCTACCGGTACTGGACGGTCGCCGCGATCAAGGCAGACCTGGACGCGCACGGACGCCACGACTTCGAGGTCGCCATCGAGAACTGGACGCACGACTTCAACATCGGCTCGATGGTGCGCACCGCCAACGCGTTCCAGGCGCGGCGCGTGCACATCGTCGGACCGCACAAGTGGAACCGCAATGGCGCGCTGATGACCGAGCTGTACCAGCACATGGAGCATCACGCGTCGATCGCGGCGATGGTGCGCTGCTGGCGCATGCGCATCGCCGGCGAAATCGCGGCCGAGCGGTCGCGCGCCGCGGCGGCCGCGTTCCACGCGCACGAGGCCGCCGCACGCGCGACGGCCGCCGTGCGCGGCGCGGCCGGTAGCGTCGCGACGGGCGCTGCGGCGTCGCGCGCGGGCGGCGACGTGCGCGCCGCGCAGGCGCCGTTCCTCGCGGAACTGGACGCCGCCGAGGCGCGCATCCGCGAGCTGGAGGCGGCGCGCGTCGTCGCGATGGACATCGTGCCCGGCGCGGTGCCGATGGAGCGGTACGCGTTCCCGAAACGCTGCCTGCTGCTGTTCGGCGCGGAAGGTCCGGGACTGACCGAGACGGCGCTCGACCTCGCCGACGACGTCGTGTACATCTCGCAGTTCGGTTCGGTGCGTTCGATCAACGCGGGCGCGGCGGCGGCCGTCGCCATGCACAGCTGGATCGCGCAGCACGCGGCGATCCGGTGACGGGCGAGGGGGACGCGGCGATTCGGCGGTCGCGGTGCGGCGGCCGCCGGGATGCGATGACGCGATGATGCGGTAACGCGATGATGCGATGACACGGTGATTCGGGGCGGGCGGTACATCCGTTCCGCGTGTCACAAATTGCTCGTATAGTTAGGCGCATGCCTACATTCACACGCGAAGAAATCGTGCATTTGGGCGATTTGGCCCGAATCGCGCTCACCGATGAGGAGATCACCCGTCTGCAGGGCGAGCTGAACGTCATCGCCGATTCCATCAACAAGGTCCAGGAGGTCGCCTCCGACGACGTCGAACCGACCGCCAACCCGGTCCCGCTCGAGGCGTACCTGCGCCCGGACGTGCCGGTCACGCCGCTGACGCAGGCCGAGGCGCTCGCCGGCGGCCCGAAGACCGAGGCCGGCATGTTCGTCGCGCCGCGCATCCTGGGAAGCGAGGAGTGAGCCGATATGACCGAAGCAACCAACGAACTCGTCAAGCTGTCCGCCGCCGAAATGGGCGCGGCCATCAAGAAGGGCGACGTCTCCAGCCGTGAGCTGGTCGACGCGCACCTCGCCGTGATCGAGGCCGCCGAGCCGAGCATCAAGGCGTTCCTCAAGGTCTCCGGCGACGTGGCCCGCGAGCAGGCCGACGCCTTCGACGCGAAGTCCGCGGACGAGAAGGCCGCCTTGCCGCAGCTGGCCGGCGTGCCGATCGCCATCAAGGACATGATCGTCACCAAGGGCATCGAGACGACCGCCGCCTCGAAGATCCTCGAAGGCTGGATCCCGCCGTACGACGCGACCGTGATCGAGAAGCTCAAGGCCGCCGGCATGCCGATTCTCGGCAAGACCAACCTGGACGAGTTCGCGCAGGGCTCCTCCACCGAGCACTCCGCCTACCAGACCACCCACAACCCGTGGGATACCGACCGCGTCCCCGGCGGCTCCGGCGGTGGTTCCGCCTCCGCGGTGGCCGCGTTCGAGGCCCCGCTCGCCCTCGGCACCGACACCGGCGGCTCCATCCGCCAGCCGGGCGCGTTGACCGGCACCGTCGGCGTGAAGCCGACTTACGGCGGCGTCTCCCGCTTCGGCGCGATTGCCATGGCCTCCTCGCTCGACCAGATCGGCCCGGTCTCCCGTACCGTGCTCGACTCCGCGCTCCTGCAGGAGATCATCGGCGGCAATGACCGCCGCGACTCCACCTCCATCCCGGAGGGCCCGCGTCCGATGGTCGCCGCCGCGCGTGAAGGCGCGAAGCGCGACCTCAAGGGCGTGAAGGTCGGCCTCATCAAGGAGCTCAGCGGCGACGGCTTCCAGGCCGGCGTCTCGGCCCGCTTCAACGAGGCCGTCGATAAGCTCAGGGAGATGGGCGCCGAGGTCGTCGAGGTCTCCTGCCCGCGCCTCGAGTACGCGCTCGGCGCGTACTACATCATCATGCCGTCCGAGGTCAGCTCCAACCTGGCCCGCTACGACGGCATGCGCTACGGCCTGCGCGTGATGCCGCCGGCCGGCGTGCCGCAGACCGCCGCCAACATGATGGCCTACACGCGTGAGGCCGGCTTCGGCGACGAGGTCAAGCGCCGCATCATCCTCGGCACCTACGCGCTGTCCGCCGGCTACTACGACGCCTGGTACGGCTCCGCGCAGAAGGTGCGCACGCTCATCATCGAGGACTTCAAGAAGGCGTTCGAGCAGGTCGACGTGCTCGTCTGCCCGACCAGCCCGACCACCGC
Organism: Bifidobacterium sp. LH_426; assembly: GCF_056356875.1. Taxonomy (NCBI): domain Bacteria; kingdom Bacillati; phylum Actinomycetota; class Actinomycetes; order Bifidobacteriales; family Bifidobacteriaceae; genus Bifidobacterium; species Bifidobacterium sp. LH_426. The sequence goes on along the minus strand of NZ_JBKEVB010000007.1, from coordinate 2,240 downwards.
GTTCAAGCTCGGCGAGAAGACGTCCGACCCGCTGGCCATGTACATGAACGACATCGCAACCATCCCGGCGAACCTCGCCGGCGTGCCCGCCATGTCGATCCCGGCCGGCCTGTCCGATGACGGCCTGCCGGTCGGCTTCCAGTTCATCGCGCCGCAGCAGCGTGACGAGGTCATGTACAAGCCTGCCGCCGCGCTCGAAGCCGCGCTCGAGGAGGACTGGAACGGTCCGATTTGGAAGGACCTCAAGGCCCCGTGGCTCGACGGTCTCGCCAAGTGAGTGACATCGGAAGGATTACAAGGACAACATCATGGCTGAAAAACTGATGAAGTACGCCGATGCCACCAAGAAGTACGATGTGGTGTTCGGCCTGGAGACGCACGTCGAGCTGTGCACCAAGACCAAGCTGTTCTGCCCGGCCGAAGTGAGCTTCGGCGGCGAGCCGAACACCCAGCTCACCCCGGTGAGCCTCGGCCTGCCCGGTTCGTTGCCGGTCGTTAACAAGACGGCCGTCGACTACGCGATCAAGCTGGGTCTCGCCCTGCACTGCGAGATCGCCGAGTGGAGCCAGTTCGCCCGCAAGAACTACTTCTACCCGGACATGCCGCGCGACTACCAGATCTCCCAGTACGACAAGCCGACCAACGGCAACGGCTACCTGGACGTCGAGCTGGAGGACGGCACCGTCTTCCGCGTGCCGATCGAGCGCGCCCACATCGAGGACGACGCCGGCAAGAACACCCACGTGGGTGGCGCCGACGGCCGCATCGAGGGCGCCGACCACTCGCTGGTCGACTACAACCGCGCCGGCGTGCCGCTCATCGAGATCGTGACCAAGCCGATCGAGGGCGCGGGCGACCGCGCTCCGGAGATTGCCGGCGCGTACATGCGCGCCATCCGCGACATCGTGCGCGCGCTGGGCATCTCCCACGCCCGCATGGAGCAGGGCAACATGCGCGCCGACGTGAACGTGTCGCTGCGCCCCTCCGCGGACGCCCCGTACGGCACCCGTTCCGAGACCAAGAACGTGAACTCGTTCCGCGGCATCGAGAAGACCATCCAGTACGAGATTCGCCGTCAGGCCGCACGCCTCGACGAAGGCAAGGAGATTCTGCAGGAGACCCGCCACTGGGACGAGGCCACGCAGACCACCGCGGGCGGCCGTCTCAAGTCCGACGCGGACGACTACCGCTACTTCCCGGATCCGGATCTGGTCATGCTTCACATCACCAAGGAGCACATCGCCGAGATGGAGGCGCAGATGCCGGAGATGCCGCGCGAGCGCCGCAACCGTCTTAAGGCCGAATGGGGCCTGACCGACCTGCAGCTGCGCGACATCCTCAACGCGGACGCCCTCGACCTGATCGAGGAGACCGTCAAGGCCGGCGCGACCGCCGGCGGCGCGCGCAAGTGGTGGCTCGGCGAGCTCTCCCGCGAAGCCAACGCGAAGGGCGTCTCGCTCGAGGAGCTGCCCGTCACCCCGGCCGACGTGGCCGAGGTCGAGAAGCTCATCGCCGACGGCAAGCTCAACGACAAGCTCGCCAAGCAGACCATCGCCGGCGTGCTCGCCGGTGAAGGCACGCCGGACGAGGTCGTCAAGAAGCACGGCTACAAGATCGTCGAGGATTCCGGCGCCATCGAGGCGGCGGTCGACGCGGCGTTCGAAGCCAACCCGGACGTCGTCGAGAAGCTCAAGAGCGGCAACATGAAGCCGATGGGCGTGATCATCGGCGCCGTGATGAAGGCGACGCGCGGCCAGGCCGACGCGAAGGCCGTCACCAAGATCGTCATGGGCAAGATCAAGGGCTGATCGGCTGATTCGCTGACTGGCTGATTCGTCGCAGACGGACCGAAGGGCCGAGCGGGAAACCGCTCGGCTCTTTTCGTATGTGCAGCGGGGCGTCGTCGTCTTGGGCCCCTTCTGTCGAGGGGGCTCCCGGCGGAGCCGGGTGGGGGAGAGCGCTCCCCCTTGTGAGGGGGAGCTGGCGGCCGCAGGCCGACTGAGGGGGTTGTCGGGTTGTTGTGTGGTCGGTTTTTCGACACGCCGATGGATGCTTGTGTTTCCGGGGTTTTTGGGGTTGTTTTGTGGTGTGGGTTTGCGGTGTTGGTCGGTGTGGTGTAGGTTATTCATTCGCTGCCGCTGAGCGGTCCGGTTGTCTGCTGTTGGTTGGTTTCCGGGGTGTTCGGCGCGTGGTGGTGGTTTGAGAACTCAAGAGTGTGTTGTACTACTTACTTCTTTATA
>NZ_JBKEVB010000006.1:0-146708 GCF_056356875.1 Bifidobacterium sp. LH_426 | reverse complement strand
GACGTCACAACCCAAGCGATCAACAGCGTCCACCATCCGGTCCCCGAACCACCAGCATCCGGGGAGGAACATCCCTGATAAGAGAAGATTTGCGGCGGTCATAGCCCAGGGGAGACGCCCGGTCCCATTCCGAACCCGGAAGCTAAGACCTGGCACGGCGATGGTACTGCACCCGAGAGAGTGTGGGAGAGTAGCACGCCGCCGCATCCATACGATAAGGAAGGCCCTTGGTCGAGCAACAGCTCCCAAGGGCCTTCACGCATATCCGAACCCACCCACCACACGCGCCCCCGCCGGCACGCCGGGGACCACCCTCTGACGCGCGTGCCGCGCGCCACCTCCCGCCAGCGGGAGGAAACACACTCCGACATTGGGTAGCTCTTGCGGGGCGGGGAAAAATCTATATAACCTTCGCTTGTTGAAATATGTTGCGGTATGATGTTCTGTGTCCTGCGGCCGCCAAGAGAAAGGCAGCGATGATGCCCGCCGATACTCCGAAAATCATCTTTCTTGATGTGGATGGGACGCTCGTCGATTATGAGAACAACCTGCCCGACTCCGCCGTCGGGGCGATTCGCGAAGCCCGTGCGAATGGACACAGGATCTACATCTGCACCGGTCGTAGCAAAGCCGAGGTCTATCCGCCATTATGGGAGATCGGGCTGGACGGCATGATCGGTGGTAACGGCAGTTATGTGGAGAGCGATGGCGAAATCGTCATGCACCGGACATTGAGCCTCGACCAGTGCACGCGCGCCGTCGACTGGTTGGACGCGCGTGGACTCGCGTTCTATCTGGAAAGCAACAGCGGATTGTTCGCCAGCAGGGATTTCGAGAACGGTGCGTTGGAGGCTGTACGCGCCTATTCGGCGCGCAAAGGCAAAACGAATGCGGATACGATGACCGTTCACGACGGATACCCGGACATGATCTACGGCGGCGAACTGTATCGTGATGACGTGAACAAGATCAGTTACGTACTCGGCTCCCAACAGGATTTCCTCGATGCCGAACAGGAATTCGACGACATGCATAACGGCACCTGGGGCGGTAGGGGAGCGACCGCCCTATGGGGCGATCTCGGTGTCAAGGACATCACCAAAGCACATGCCATCGATTGCCTGCTCGCATATCTCGGTGCCGATCGGGCCGACACCATCGCATTCGGTGATGCGGCCGTCGACGTGCCGATGCTCGAATACTGTGCCTATGGCGTGGCAATGGGTAACGGGTCGCCCGACGTCAAGCGGGCCGCAGATCTCGTCACCGACGACGTCGAAGAGGATGGTCTGGCGCACGCGTTCGCACGACTTGGATTGATCGGGCGTCGGACCACGGAAACAGGACACGGTGAAAGGTGAAGAACATGAACCGCAGCATCATCTTCCTCGACATCGACGGCACGTTGTTCGGGCGTGACCATATCATCGCCCCATCCACGCTTGACGCGATTCATACCGCGCAACGCAACGGACATCTCGTCTTCATCGATACAGGGCGTTCGCGTCCCGAAATCGATGACGACGTGCTCGCGCCCGGATTCGACGGCATCGTCGGTTCGGTCGGCGCCTACATCGAGATCGGCGGCAAAGTGCTGCTCGACCGGTTCATCGATCCCAAGACGGTGACGCGCGTTACGCGCGTGTTCGATGAGATCGGCGTCAACTACATGTGGCAGTCGTCACAGGGATTATGGGCGTCGGCCGGATATATGGCGCACGTCGACTGGGTGCGCCGCAACCTGCGCGCCGACTACGGCGGCGATTGGTGGCGTGTACTCGAAGCGAGCAAAGCCGACGCCTGGCTTGATCACGTCGATCTCGGCGAACTCGTCCCCGCCTCGAAATGCAAGTTCTTCGCACCACCCTCGTCACGACTCACGTTGGACGATATCCGTGAAGCCGTCGGCGATCGTCTCCACATCGTCAGCGGTTCGATGGGATTGGAGGCGCCGACGAACGGCGAAGGGATGACGCCGGGAATCGACAAAGGCACCGGACTCGCATACGTGGCCGGTCTGTATGACGTCGACATCGCCGATACCATCGCCATCGGCGATTCGGAGAACGATACCGAGATGATCGAAACGGCCGGCGTGGGCGTCGCCATGGGCAATGCGACCGACGGCATCAAGGCCATCGCCGATTGGACCACCACCGCGGTGGACAAGGACGGCATCGCCGTCGCCTTCCGGCATCTCGGTTTAATCTGATTCGCAAGCCGCGACACGGCGGAGGAAGGGCGGAATAGGAAAGTTCAAAGTTCAATGAACTTTCTGATGCCCTCGATCTCCGTCTCACGGATGGCGTGGCCCATGCCGGTGTATTCGCGGGATTCGAGGCGACCGGTCTCTCCGAGCACACGGTGCGCGGTACGCTGGTCGTCGATTGGGATCGTGCGGTCTTCGGAACCGTAGAGCAGCAGGAAACGCGTATCGCCGGCGATCGCCGCGCCGTCCGTAGACTCTTCGCCCTTGAACGACGGGCTCATCAGAATCGCGGCATCGAACACATCGGGGTGTTCGCGCACGATGCGGTAGGACATATAGCCGCCCTGCGAGAATCCTACGAGGATCTTCCGCCGGGACGCGAACATCGGCGAATCCAGCAGCGCGACCACCGCATCGCCCACCGCTGAGCACTCCCGGCGTCGCTCCTCGACGCCGCAACCGTCCGGATACCAGTAAGCGCCGCCCATATAGTCGCGGTCGTAGGTGCCGTGGAACGACAGGTAGCTCGGGGTCCGTCCCGTCCCCGCATACACGCCGTCGATGACGCGGATCATCTCACGCTCATCGTTGCCGTAGCCGTGGAACATGACGAACAGACGGTCGTCGGCCGCCCTCCCATCGCCGTCCGTGGCGATGGTTTCGATACGGTTCACCGAACTGAGACGCATGATCGTTCCCTCCTGTCGCACATGGCCGTGCGTCGCATGCCATCCGTGACACGCGACGCACGTTTTCCTTCAGTGTCTTCAGTGTAGAGGGAACCCGGCCGTCACCACAGGCCGATGAGTCTCCACCATCCCAGACCGACGGTCAGATAGATGGCGACCGTCACCACGCCGCATACCAGGCCGACGCACAGGAACTCGGCGGTCTTCACGTAGCCCGCGCCGTAGATGAGCGCGGACGGGCCGGACGCGTAATGCGTCATCGCGCCGATCAGACCGGACGTGCAGCCGAGCAGCAGCGCCGTCGCCATCGGGGGAGCGCCGGCCGCGACCGCCACGGACAGGAACAGCGTGTAGATCGCCACGACCTGCGCGAGTTCGGAGGCGAACATGTAGTGCAGCAGGAAGTAGCAGACGGTGAGCAGGACGAGCACCACCGGCCAGGACCAGCCTTCGATGGAATCGGCGATGAACGCGCCCGCCCATTCGGTCACCCCCAGTTCGTTCAACGGGGTGGCCATGCCGACGAGGATGCCGAAGAAGATCAGCGTGGACCATGCGGACGAGTTCGCCGCCATCTCCTTCCACGTGATGATGCCCGTGACGAGCAGCACGGCGACGCCGAGGAACGCGACGGTCGTGGCGTTGATGCCGGTGATCTGGCCGGTCGCCCACAGGACGAGCATCGCCGCGAAGGTGAGCAGCATGATCCACTCCTTGACGGACAGGCGTCCCAGCGACTTCAGCTCGGCCTTCGCATCCGCCTGCGCGCTCGGCACGTGCCTGACGCTCGGCGGGTAGATGAGATAGACGAGCGCGGGGATGACGATCAGACACAGCAGGCCGGGCACGATTGCGGCCAGAGCCCATGTGCCCCAGGAGATCGGTGCATCTGAATCGGAGGCGAGTTGGGCGACCACCGGGCCGGCGGCCATCGCGGTGATGAACATGGAGGAGGTGATCGCGTTCACGTTGTTCGCGGTGATGCACAGGAACGCTCCGATGCGGCGGCGCGACTCATCGGACTTCGGCGTGGATTCCTGCACGTCGCTGATCGACGTGATGATCGGGAACAGGATGCCGCCCAGACGCGCCGTGTTCGACGGCGTCGCCGGTGCGAGCAGCAGATCGGCCGCGGTCAGACCGTAGGAGATGCCGAGACTGGACTTGCCGAGCAGGCTGATGAACACGAGCGCGATGCGTCGGCCCAGTCCGGTCTTCACGAATCCCTGGGCGATGAAGAACGCGGCGACGATCAGCCAGATCGACGCGGAGCCGAGACCGGAGAACGCGGCGGTCTTCGGATCCATCGTGCCGGTGAGCATCGCCACGGTCAATCCGATGATCGCCACGGCGGACGTGGGCAGCGGCTGGAGAATGAGCCCGAGGATCGTGCCGAGGAAGATCGCCAGCATGTGCATGCCTTGGGCGGTGAGGCCGTCGGGCACGGGCACGACGTAGATGACGAGGGTCACGGCGATGCAGATAGCGGCCTTGAGCGCCTGCGCATGCGGGATGGAGGCTGCGGCCTTGGCCGCCGCCGGCGTCGCGGAGACCGACTGCGCGCTCGGGGAAGACTTCAACGGTATGGACATGGTCATCGTGACTCCTTCATTGGGGCTGTCCCTCCGGACTTCATCGGTGGAGGGAACGGATGATGCGACCGATTGCCCCAAGGCTACGATGTGGGCTTCGGCACCCGCAAATAAGCGACGCCTATATGGGGGCCGACTGTTCCGGCACGCCGTTGCGAATCGTCGGAACCGTTGCGGGGAACGGCGTGTCGTCATAGTGGTCCCGCTTATTTGTGGGGGCGTGCGGTCCGCTCCTATCGTATGAGGCGACGCGGCGACGAAGCCGACGACAGGACCTGAACCGACATCCGAACACAAGGAAAAGGAGCGACACCATGACCGGATTCGCCACACTCAAGGATTCCTTCACCAACCGCGGCCTCGCCGCCACGATCGACGAACGCGTCGCCGCCGACGTGGACGGCCTGCTGCCCGCCGCCGTGCAGTCGCTCGACATGCAGGAGGAGACCGTGTACGAGCGTTTCCGGAGCATCGGTGACGATCTCGGCAAGCGCCTGTTCCTGATGGGCGTGTGCCGCGAGAACCGCCGTCTGTTCTACCATGGCATGTCCAAGCATCTGACCGAATACATGCCGATCGTCTACGCGCCCACCGTCGCCCAGTCGATCATGCAGTACGACAAGTACTATCTCGGTTCCGACGTCGCCTACGTGTCCATCGAACACCCCGAGCGCATCAAGGATGCGCTGCGCCAGTACGCCGAAGGCCGCGACATCGACCTGATCGTCGCCACCGACGGCGAAGGCATCCTCGGCATCGGCGACTGGGGCGCGCAGGGCGCGGAGATCCTCACCGGCAAGCTCGCCGTCTACACGGCGGCCGCCGGCATCGACCCGGCCCGCGTCCTGCCCGTCATGATCGATGTGGGCACCGACCGCAAGGAGCTCCTCGACAATCCGCACTACGTCGGCAACCGTTTCCCGCGCGTGCGCGGCGAACGCTACGATGCGTTCATCGACGCGTTCGTCCACGACTGCCTCGAGCTCTACCCGGACGCGCTGCTGCACTGGGAGGACTTCGGACGCCCCACCGCCGCGCCGATCCTCGAACGCTACCGGGGCGACGTGCTCACCCTGAACGACGACATCCAGGGCACCGGCGTGACCGTGCTCGCCGCGCTCGTCGCCGCCCGCCGCATCGCCGGCACCTCCTACGACGACACGCGCATCCTCGTCTTCGGCGCGGGAACCGCCGGCGTCGGCATCGCCGACCAGCTCGTCGACGACCTCGTCGTCAGCGGCGGCATGGACCGCGCCGAGGCGATGGGACGCGTCGCGCTCGTCGACCGCTACGGTCTCATCGTCGAAGGCCAGGACGGACTGACCGACGGCCAACGCAAGTACGCGCGCAAGGCCGGCGAATTCCCGTCGCTCGCCGATCCGACCGACCTGGCGTCCGTGGTCGACGCGTTCCAACCGAGCGTGCTCATCGGCACCTCCACCCGCCCCGGCGCGTTCGACGAGCGCGTGGTGCGCGCCATGTGCGCCCATGTGGAACGCCCGCTGCTGTGCCCGATCTCCAACCCGACCGAACTCGCCGAGGCGAAGGCGGCCGACGTGATCCGCTGGTCCGAAGGCAAGGCGTTCGTCATCACCGGCACCCCGTCCGCGCCCGTCGAGTACGGGGGAGTGACCTACCGCATCGGCCAGGGCAACAACGCGCTCATGTACCCGGGCATCTGCTTCGGGGCGATCGTCGGCAAGGCGAGGCTCGTCAGCGACCGCATGCTGCTCGCCGCCGCACACGCCATCTCCGGCATGATCGACGTGGACGAGCCGGGCGCCGCCGTCCTGCCGCCCGTCAGCGACCTGAAGGAGATCTCGCGCAGGGTCGCCGTCGCCGTCGCCGAGCAGGCCATCGCCGAAGGCCTCAACCGCGAGCCCGTGCCGGACGTCGAAGCCGCCGTCGAAGCGAACACCTGGCGCATCGGCTGACCGTCCCGGCCGCGTCCCGCCCTCCCGAGCCGCCCCGCCCCGTGGATGCACGCTACAATGGAGTGTGTTTTCCCCGAGGCAAGGCGGCTCATGGCATCGATAGACAACATCCGCGATCTGGAGTTCTTCCAGCTCGTCGCCGAACTCGGCAGCTTCACCGATGCGGCCGCGGCCGCCCGCGTCTCCCAGCCCACCGTCTCCCAGGCGGTCAAACGGCTGGAACGGCGGCTCGGCGCGACGCTCATCGAACGACGCCGCTTCGGCGCCGGGGGAGAGGCGACGCTCACCCCGGCCGGCCTCGCCCTCATCCGCCACACCGCCGCGATCCTCGACGAGATCAACCGCCTGCCCGACGAGATCGCGCGCGCCGGACGGTCGGACCTCGCGGCGGGCGACGACCAGACCGTCTCCTACTCCGTGGGCCTGCCGCCAATCATCTCCGCCTACCTGCTGGGCGACGAGACCATCGACGCCCTGGCACACACCCTGTCCGGCGAACTCGACGGCGAGGTCACCGTGCAATCCGTCGGATCGCGCCGGCTCCTCGACGCCATCGAACGGCATACGGTCGATTTCGGCGCGGTCGCCGCCGTCGAATCATCGCCGTCGTTCGGCGTCGCGCGCACGTTCCGGATCGCGTCGTTCCCGTTCGGTCTCGCCTACGCGAAAGCCGGCGCGGCCGCGACGGCGCTCGCCGGCAGGATGACGTTCGACCTGTCCGACGGGAAGGCGATGCGAGGCATGCGGTTCGTCACCCTGTCCGACGATTTCGTGCATTCGAAGGCGGCGGGCGCGTTCATCCGCTCCCGCATCGACCCCACGGACATCATCGAGGTCGCCGACGTCGGCACGATGAAGTCGGTCATCGCGTCCGGCATCGCCGTCGGACTGATGGCGTCCGTCGCGGTGGAAGGCGACGGACGCATCGCGTTCATGCCGGTGACGGGCGCGACGCTGCCCACCTTCGACGTCTACGTGTTCGACGACACCTCCTCGCATCCCGACGCGCGCCGCCGCCGGGACGGGGCGGACGCCTTCCTCGACGTCATCGGGCGGCGGCTGGCGGGCTGATCCTCCGGGCCCGCCGGCCGTTCCCGATCCGGCACGGAACGTACCGGATGGCCGCCGGAACGGGCCCACGAACCATGGCAACGCTACCATGGGAGTCGTGCCGCGGATCGGCGGCGAAGCGGACGGAAGGCGAGGAACACGCATGGTGGATACGCGGGAGACGATGGACAACGTGGCGCGCAAGGACGCGGGACTGCCGTACCACTACGACGACCCGGCCATCATGGACGGACAGCTCGCATGGCAGGACAAGCTGTGGGAGTACAACCAGACCAAACCCACCGAACAGGACCGCCGCGCCGAACTGCTCAAAGACATGTGCGCCGAGGTCGGCGAAGGCGCGCACATCGAGACTCCATTGCACGCGAACAACGGATGCCGACGCGTGCACCTCGGCAGGGGCATCTACATCAACGCGTTCATGAGCATGGTCGACGACGCGGAGATATGGATCGGCGACTACGCGATGTTCGGACCGTCCGTCACCATCGCCACCGCGGGACACCCGATCCTGCCGATTCTGCGCGAACACCACTACACGTACGCGCTGCCGGTGCATATCGGACGCAACGTGTGGGTCGGCTCCAACGTGAGCATCCTGCCGGGCGTCACCATCGGCGAGAACAGCGCGATCGGCGCCGGCTCGGTCGTCACGCATGACATCCCCGCGAACGTGGTCGCCGTGGGCGTGCCATGCAAGGTGGTGCGCCCGATCGGCGAACACGACCGCGAATACTACTGGCACGACCGTCGCCTCGACGTGACCGAGTGAGGAGAGGACGATGAACGAGCTCGACAAATGCATGGCGGGGGAGATCTACGACTGCCACGATCCGATATTCCTCGACTACAAGAACACCGCGCGACGGCTGCTCGCCGAATACAACCGGCTGCCCTACGACGCGAAGGAACGCAAACGCGAGATCCTCGAATCGCTGTTCGGCTCGATCGGCGCGAACGTGTCCGTCGGCCTGCCGTTCATCTGCGACTACGGGCGCAACATCCGCATCGGCGACAACGTGTCCGTCAACATGAACTGCACGTTCGTCGACTGCAACACGATCGACATCGGATCGGACACGCTCATCGCGTCGAACGTGCAGCTGTACACGGCCACGCATCCGGTGGAGCTCGCGGACCGGCTCGCGGAAGGCTGGAAGCCAGGCGACGCGCACTACCGGTGGAACACGTACGCCAGGCCGATCCGCATCGGGCGCGGCTGCTGGCTGGGAGGCGGCGTCATCGTGCTGCCGGGCGTCACCATCGGCGACGGCACGGTGATCGGCGCCGGATCGGTCGTCACGCGCGACATCCCCGCGAACGTGGTCGCCGTCGGCAACCCGTGCCGTGTGCTGCGGCCGATCAACGGGAACGGGGCCGATCGGGCCGATCCGCATCGGAGCGCAGTCTGACGAGACGACGGGCCAACGATTCGATGACGAACACGGCGGGCAGCTGGCTGGTCGCGTTGTAGCCGCCGTTGACGCGCTCCGGCGCGAGACCGGCGGCGAACGACCAGTCGCACATCCCCGCCAGCGTGCTGCCGGGCGTGTTCGTCAACGCGAGGAGCCTCGCGCCGCGCGAGGCGAAGCCCTCCGCCGTCTCCAGCAGCTTCGGCGTCTCGCCGCTCTCCGACACGGCGACGACCGCCATGCCCGGTCGGGCGAACGTCCCGGACGGATAGAACGCGTCCGTCAACCCGATGGCGAACAGGCCGAGATTCGCGAACAGGCGCGCGCCGTAGTCGGCGATCGTGCCCGACGACCCCTCGCCGATGAAGACGATCGGGTCGGCCTTCTCCAGCAGCGACGTCGCCTCGCCGAGCATCGCCTCGAACGCGGGGGAGTCGGCGCGGGAGAAGAACAACGACAACTCGCCCAGATCGGCCTGCGGGACGGGACCCTGCTCCGGACGTTCGGCGGCGTCGCGCGCGGCCCGTCTGAACGCGTCGAACCCATCGAATCCCATCCGCGCGTACCAGCGCATCACCGTGGACGGCGAGACATAGGTGGCGGCGGCCAGCTCGCGCACGGACATGTACGCCGCGGCCTCCGGATGCGCGGAGACGAACCGGCAGATCGCGAGCTCGGTGCGGTTGCAGCGTTCCAGCTGCTCGAAGGTGAACATGGTTACGTACTGTAGCGCGCATGGCGTGCGACCGATCCGCCGCACGCCCGCGCAAGGTGAACGGAAGGTGACGCGCGGGGGACGGCTTGTGCGGCGTGCGTCGGAGAAATGGTCTATAGTCGGATAGGTCACGTTAGTGGCCACCTTGTCCGTTTCACACACGAAAGGTGAGCCGTGTCAACTGAACAGGAACCGGCGGAGACGCCGATGCTCGGCAAGAGCGTCATCTCGCTCGACGATCTCTCCATCCCCCAGATCACCGATCTGCTGCACAAGGCGCAGTACATCGACGCGCATCGCAGGGAGGTGGCGCACACCTGCGACGGCAGGGTGCTGGCCACGCTCTTCTACGAGCCCTCCACCCGCACGCGTCTGAGCTTCGAGACCGCGATGCTGCGTCTCGGCGGCAAGGTGATCGGCTTCGCCGGCGCGCAGCTCGCCTCCGTCTCCAAGGGCGAATCCATCGCCGACACCCTGAAGACCGTGTCTAACTACGTCGACGTGGTCGCGATCCGCCATCCGAAGGAAGGCGCGGCGCTCGTCGCCTCCCGCGCCGCCTCCGTGCCCGTCATCAACGCGGGCGACGGCGGCCACATGCACCCCACGCAGACGCTCGCCGACCTCGCCACGCTCCAGTCGCGCTTCGGCCGCGTCACCGACCTGACCGTCGGCCTGTGCGGCGACCTCATGTTCGGCCGCACCGTGCACTCGCTCATCGAGACGCTGTGCCGCTTCGGCAACGTTCGCTTCGTGCTCATCAGCCCCGACGAGCTCAAGACCCCGCAGTACGTGCTCGACCGCATCGACGCCACCCCGTCCTGCTCCTACGTGGAGGTCAAGGACCTGGTCTCCGTGATCGGCGACCTCGACGTGCTGTACATGACCCGCGTGCAGCAGGAGCGCTTCTTCAACGAGGACGACTACCTGCGTCTTCGCGACACGTACATCCTCGACGAGGACAAGCTCGCCCACGCCAAGAAGGACATGGCCGTGCTGCATCCGCTGCCGCGCATCAACGAGATCGCCGTCGAGGTCGACGACGACCCGCGCGCCGCCTACTTCGAGCAGGTGAAGAACGGCATGCTCATGCGCATGGCGCTCGAGAGCACGGTGATGGGCGACGAGCTGCCCGGCTACGAACCGTTCGAGAACAAGGAGGTCCAGGCCTGATGGAGGTCACCAGCATCCAAAACGGCATCATCATCGACCACGTGCCCGCCGGCACCGCGCTGAAGGTGCTCGACTACCTGAAGATTAACCCGGCGAAGACCAAGCTCGCCCTCATCATGAACACCGACAGCCACCTGTATGGCCGCAAGGACATCATCAAGATCGAGGACGAGGACGGCAAGAAGGGTCCGTCCATCGACCTCGACGTGCTCGGCCTCGTCGCGCGCACCGCGACCGTCGGCATCGTGCGCGGCGGCAGGATCGTCGAGAAGAAGACGCCCACGCTGCCCGAACACGTGGTGAACATCCTCACCTGCCGCAACCCGCGCTGCGTGACCACCACCGAACGCGGCATCGACCAGATGTTCCACCTGACGCACTCCGAGCGCCAGGAGTACCGCTGCGACTACTGCGACGAGGAAGCGAAACTGTAAGGAGCCGATATGCCGACGCTGCGCAACATCAAGGTGTGGAACACCGACGAGATCATCGACGTGAAGGTGCCGCTCGCCGCGGGATCCGTCCTGGAAGGGGAGCGCTCCGGCGCGGCCGGGTTCGAGCGACTCGAGATCGACGCCACCGGGCTCACGCTCGCGCCCGGATTCGCCGACCCGCACGTGCACTTCCGCGACCCCGGCCAGACCTACAAGGAGTCGATGGTCACCGGTTGCGCCGCGTCGGCCTCCGGCGGATACACCGACGTCCTCATCATGCCGAACACCGTGCCCGCGATGGACGGCGAGACGATTGTCGGCCGGGACGCCCCCGGCGCCGACGAGGTGCTGTCCTCCGGCAGGAACGACGTCATCGACTTCCTGCAGCACTACTCGGCGGACCATGGCGTGACGCTGCCCGTGCGCTATGACCTGTGCGTGTGCGCCTCCAAGGGCCGCGCCGGCCGCGAGGCCACCGAATTCGAACATTGGCGCCGCCACATGCCGGGCGTCGGCGACGAGACCAAGGACGCCGACCAGCTCGCGCATCCGGTCACCGCGATCAGCGACGACGGCTCGGCTGTCACCCCGGAGACGCTTGATGCGGTGTTCGCGCTCGCCAAGGAGTCCGGCCTGCCGCTCATCGAGCACTGCGAGCACCACGACACGGGCGCGGTGAACGAGGGTCCCGTCTCGCGCAAGCTCGGCGTGCCCGGCATCCCCGAGGACACCGAGCTCAGAATCGTCTCGCGCGACATCGCCAAGGCGCGCGAGACCGGCGTGCACGTGCACTTCCAGCACGTGAGCACCGCCGGCAGCTTCGAGGCGATCCGCGCCGCCAAGGCCGAGGGTCTGCCGGTCACCTGCGAGACCGCGCCCCACTACCTCTCCCTGAGCGACGAGGCGCTGCTCACGTACGGCACGCTCGCCAAGATGAACCCGCCGCTGCGCTCGGAGGAGGACCGCAAGGCCACGTGCGAGGCCGTCGCCGACGGCACCGTCGACCTGCTCGCCACCGACCATGCGCCGCACACCATGGCGGAGAAGGGGCTCGGCTTCCTCGACGCCCCCAACGGCATCATCGGCCTCGAATGCGCGTACGGCGTGTGCCACAAGACCCTCGTCGACGGCGGATACATCTCCGACGAACGCCTCATCGAACTGATGAGCGTCGAACCGATGCGTCTCATGGGCCATGAGGCCACCGACGTGACCGCGCTGCTCGACCGCGAGACCGACGCCTCGCGCGAACCGGACGCCAGGCGCGTGCTCGACTTGGGCGCGGTGAAGGACACGACCGGCATCGGCCTCGTCGTGCTCGACACGTCCCAGGACTGGACCGTCGACCCGGAGGCCTTCCACTCCAAGGCGCGCAACACCCCGTTCGGCGGATGGAAGGTGACCGGACGTCCGCTCGCCACCATCATCGGCGGCGAGATGGTGTTCAGCCGACTGTGACGGGCTTTCCGACAACCACCCCCAGTCACTGCGTGACGGCCCCCGCCAGCGGGGGCCGGGGTGAACGATAAGGACTTCAACGAAAGGAAACGCATGGACCGCTTGATCGACGCCATCGAGGCGACGCAGAACCCGAGCGTCGTCGGACTCGACCCCACCGAGGCGCTCGTGCCGCCGCAGGTGGTCGCGGGACTCGCCGAGGAGGTCAGGGATTCGGTGGACGACCCCGCCGAAGCGCCGGCCGTACAGCTCGCCAGCGCCTTCTACGAGTTCAACCGCACCATCATCGACGCCGTCGCCGGCATCGTCCCCGCCGTCAAGCCGCAGATCGCCATGTACGAGGCGCTCGGCCCCGCCGGCGTCGACGTGTACACGATGACCTGCGACTACGCGGCCAGCCGCGGCCTGTACGTGCTCGCCGACGCCAAGCGCGGCGACATCGGCTCCACGGCCGCCGCCTACGCGCACATGCTCACCGGCGTGGACGGCTTCGACCCATGGAAGGTCGACGCCGTCACCGTCAACCCGTACCTCGGCACCGACGGCATCACCCCGTTCGTCGACGCCGCCAAGGAAAGCGACAAGGACCTGTTCGTGCTCGTGCGCACCTCCAACCCCTCGTCCAGCGAGCTGCAGATGCTTGACCTCGCCGACGGATCGAAGGTGTACGAGCGTGTCGCCGACCTCGTCGAAGGCTGGGGCGCCGACTCGATCGGCACGCACGGCTACTCGCGCGTCGGCGCGGTCGTCGGCGCCACCCACCCCGAGGAGGGCAAGGCGCTGCGCAAGCGCATGCCGCACACGTTCTTCCTCGTGCCCGGCTACGGCGCCCAGGGCGGCACCGCCGCCGACGTGCGCGGCATGTTCGACGCGGACGGCTCCGGCGCCATCGTCAACTCGTCGCGCGGCATCATCGGCGCATGGAAGAAGGACGGACGCTACAACCCGTCCATGTCCGCCGACGACGCGCTCGCGCTCGTCGACGAGACGGCGCGCGACGCGGCCATCCGCATGCGCGACGACCTGCGCGCCGTGCTGTAGCCCCCGGATCCGCAACACCGAAACAGACCGACCACCGACCAACGTAAGGAGCACCATGAGCGCCACCTTCACTCCGACCTATGACGTGGTGAACGAGGCCGTCGCCGCGGGATTCTTCCCGCCGCGCCATCCCGTCGACGTCACCGACGTCACCGAACCCGCGCCGGGCGTCGTCCGGCTGACCTTCCGCGACCCGTACATCGCCGAGCACGCACGCCCCGCGCAGTTCGTGAACATCTTCACCGACGACCCGATGATGCCGATGCCGCGCCCGTTCGGCGTGAGCGAGACGCATGACGACGAGGTGAGCGTCATCTTCGCCGTCGTCGGCAAGGGCACCGCCGGATTCGCACAGCTCAAGGCCGGCGACACGATCCAGGTGCTCGGCCCCCTGGGACGCCCGTTCCATACGAAGACGGCCGCCCACTACGTGCTCGTCGCCGGCGGCCTCGGCGTGCCACCGCTCATCTACACGGCGCAGCGTCTCGCCGACGACCCAGCGACGCGCACCACCGCCGTGTTCGGCTACCGCAACGAGCATTTCGCCGACAAGTTCGTCGAGCCGTACGCCGATACCACCGTGAGCATCGACGAGTCGGAAGGCAACGTCATCACCCTGCTCGACCGGCTCGAAGCCGACGGCGGACTCACCGTCGACGGACTCGACACGGTGATCCTGTCTTGCGGACCGCTGCCGATGATGAAGGCCGTCGCCGCATGGGCCGCGGAACGCGACCTCGCCTGCCAGTTGAGCATGGAGCAGCGCATGGGCTGCGGCTACGGCACCTGCGTGCTGTGCACCGTGGACACCGTGGACGGACGACTCAAGGTGTGCGCCGACGGACCGGTGTTCACCCGCGAACAGCTCGGATGGGGGAAGTGAACATGACCGACGCGAAGCACACGGACCACATCAACCTGTATGAGGCCCACGAGTGGAAGCACTCCACCCAAGTGGCGGGCGTCACCTGGAAGAACCCGGTCGGCACCGCCTCCGGCACCTTCCAGTACGCGGCCGTGCGTTGGTTCTACGACGTGAGCCAGCTGGGAGCCGTTTCCACCAAGGGCTGCTCGCCCGTACCGTGGGAGGGCAACCCGTCGCCGCGCACCGCCGAGGGCCCCGCCTCCAACATCAACGCGGTCGGCCTGCAGAACCCGGGCGTCGACCATTATCTCGAGGACGACCTGCCCAAGCTCAAGAAGGCGGGCGCCACCGTCGTGGCCAACGTGGCCGGACATTGCGACGACGACTATGCGGCCGTCGTCGCCAAGCTCGCCGACTCCGACGCCGACATGCTCGAGATCAACGTGAGCTGCCCGAACGTGACGCACGGCGGCATGAGCGTCGGCACCGATCCGGTCGCGCTCGCCAAGCTCATGGACCGTCTGCGCCCGATGACCGACAAGCCGATGATTATCAAGCTCACGCCGAACGTGACCGACATCACCGTGCCGGCGCGCGCCGCCGTCGAACACGGCGCCGACGCGCTGAGCATGATCAACACGCTGCTCGGCATGCGCATCGACATCCGCACCGGCGAGCCGATTATCGCGAACACGACCGGCGGCGTGTCCGGTCCGGCCGTGCTGCCGATGGGCCTGGTCGCCGTCTACCGCACGCGCACCGTGCTGCCTGACATCCCGATCATCGGCATCGGCGGCATCGACTCCGGCGAGAAGGCGCTCGAATACCTGTATGCGGGCGCGAACGCCGTCGAGGTGGGCGCGGCCGCCCTGTTCGACCCGGTCGCGCCGCTGCGCGTGGCCCGCGAGCTCGACGACCTGCTCGACGACCGTCCCGAACTCGCCGCCAAGCTCGCCGCCGGCGAGACCTGGCGCTGAGCGGCATTGGCCGATTCCGCAACGAAGGAAGGAAAAGACATGACCGACAACGCATCGCTCGACATCCGATTCACGCAGTTCCTGCTTGAATCCAAGGCGCTCAAGTTCGGCGACTTCACGCTGAAGTCCGGACGCAAGTCCCCGTACTTCATCAACGCGGGCGCGTTCGACGACGGCCGCAAGATCGCCACGCTCGGCGCGTTCTACGCCGAGAAGATCGCCGCCGAAATCGAGGCCGGCAACCTGCCGAAGGACATCGACACCGTGTTCGGACCGGCGTACAAGGGCATCCCGCTGGGCGTGTCCACCGCGATCGCCCTCACCTCCGCCCACGGCATGGAGGTCGGCTACACGTTCGACCGCAAGGAGAAGAAGGACCACGGCGACGGCGGCATGATGGTCGGCACCCAGCTGAAGGACGGCATGAAGGTGCTGCTCGTCGACGACGTGATGACCGCCGGCACCGCCGTGCGCGAGGTCATCCCGAAGCTCAAGGCCGAGGCGGACGTCGAGGTCGTGGGCCTCGTGCTGTCCGTCGACCGCATGGAGAAGACCAAGGACTCCGACCTGTCCGCGGTGAAGGCCGTCGAGACCGAGTTCGGCTTCCCGGTGTTCGCCATCGCGAACGTGCGCGAGATCTTCGAGGCGGGACGTTCGATCCTCACCGATTCCGGCGAGCCGTATGTGACCGACGCCATCAAGGCCGCGGCCGACGCGTATCTCGAACAGTACGGCGCGTGACGTTCGGGATATCGAATCGGTGAGGCTCCTGCCGCCCGTGACACCGGGCGGCAGGAGCCTCATTCGTTGCGCGAGACACCCCCTCAGTCCGCTTCGCGGACAGCTCCCCCTCAAGGGGGAGCTGGGAGATGAACGGTCGGAGGGTGAACGGTCACCAGGTGCCGATGGGGGCGGCGGTGGCGTCGAGGACCTGGAGAAGATCGGTGGGGGAGACGCCGACGGAGAAGCCGCGCTTGCCTCCCGAGACGAGGATCGTGTCGAATTGCAGGGCGCTTTCGTCGAGCACCGTCTTGTGATGCGTCTTCTGGCCGAGCGGGGAGATGCCGCCGACGACGTAGCCGGATTCGCGCATCGCGACCTTCGGGTCGGCCATCGCGGCCTTCTTCGCGCCCACCGCGGCGGCGAGGGCCTTGAGATCCATGTGGCCGGACACCGGCACGACGCCCACGACGCGTTCCGAACCAGTGTCCGCCATCAGCGTCTTGAACACCTGATGCTCGTCGAATCCGAGCTTCTTGGCGGCCTCCACGCCGTAGCCGTCGTCCATGTGGTCGTTCGAATGTTCGTATTCGTAGGGCGTGAACGCGACGCCCGCCTTCTCCAGCTGCACGGTGGCCGGCGTGGAACCGGCGCCTTTCTCATGCTTCTTTTTCTTCGCCATGGCTCCCATGATACGAAGAAACCCCCGCCGGAAGGGCGGGGGTTCCATTCACCTCATATCAGCGGTGAAGCGATGCGGACGAATCCGCGTGGGCTCACTCGGAGATCTCGGCGAAGTACAGCAGGGTACGAATCATGTTGGAGGTGAAGCCGTACTCGTTGTCGTAGAAGGAGACCGTGCGGGCCAGGGTCACGCCGTCGATGGTGTTGACGTCGGTCTGGGTCGGGTCGAAGACGCCACCGTGGGTGTCGCCGAGGATGTCGGAGGAGACGATGCCCTCATCATTGTAGCCGTAATAGTCCGTGTCGGAGAAGGCGGCCTTGAAGGCGGCGTTGATCTCGTCGGCGGTGGTCTCGGTGTTGAGGACGGTGGTCAGCTCGGTGACGGAGCCGTCCGGGACCTGCACGCGCTGGGCGTGGCCCTGCAGCTTGCCGTTGACGGACGGGACGACCTTGCCGATGGCCTTGGCGGCACCGGTGGAGTGGGCAATCGTGTTGATGCCGGCGGCGCGCAGGTTGCGGCCGGACTTGGTGCCACGCGGGCCGTCCAGCAGCATCTGGGTGCCGGTGTAGGCGTGGATGGTGGTCATGAAGCCGGCCTTGATGCCGAACTTCTCGTCCAGCAGCTTGACCATGGCGGCCATGGAGTTGGTGGTGCAGGAGCCGGCGGACACGATGTTGTCGGAGGCCTTGAGGATGTCGTGGTTCACGCCGAACACGACGGTCGGGGTGACGTCGTCCTTGGCCGGGGCGGAGATCAGGACCTTCTTGGCGCCGGCGTTCAGGTGGGCCTGGGACTTCTCGGCGGAGGTGTAGAAGCCGGTGCACTCGAGCACGAACTCGACGCCGTCGTTCTTGACCCACGGAATGTTGTTGGCGTCCTTCTCGGCGTAGACCTTGTATTCCTTGCCGTCGACGACGATGGAGTCCTCGGTGGCCTTCACGTCGACCGGCGTGCCGTCGTCGTGACGGAAGGTGCCGTGGGTGGAATCGTACTTCAGCAGGTAGGCCAGCGTGGCCGGAGTGGTCAGATCGTTGATGGCGGCAACTTCGATGTCGCCGGCCTGACCGCCGCGAGCCTGGAGCTCGAAGATGCGACGGAAGGCGAGACGACCGATGCGACCGAAGCCGTTGATACCAATCTTAACTGTCATGTAATTCTCCCTTGTAGGGTGACGCCGGCACGCTGGGCACGCCGGAGCCATTGTTTACCAACATCGACCACTCTAGTGCGTCGTCTGTACGAAACGCAACGTCTTCCATCGTGTTTCAGCCGAAAATCCCGAAAATTCCGTGAGCGTTCACATGAGGGGCGTCAGGGCGTCCGGGCATCGGCGGCGGGAGCGTGGCGAAAGCGCGACGCAGGCGTCGTCAGCCCCGCAGCAGCGGCGAGACGCGCGTGTCCAGCGTACCCAAGTCGCCGCCGAACGCGTGCCGCCGTGCCACGCGCGGCATCGGCGCCTCGGCGGGGAACGTGACGACGAGCGTGCCCTCGCGCACGCCGACCGAGGCGGGGACTCCCGGACGGAACTCGTTGCTCACGCCCTGCACCGCGTCGGACGTGAGCGTGCCGTCGAGCATCTCGTATTTGAGTCCCGGTTCATTCACGCCCCGCGAGACGTCGGAATGTGAGAACACCGACACCATGTGCCCGGCCGCCACGTCGTTCGCCGGGAAGTCGAGACGCGCGTCGCAGATCGCCGTCACGATCGTGCCGTCGCCGTGCAGGAAGCCGATGCCGCCGTGATGCGCGACGAGCGCCATCAGCCGGATCGCGGAGAGCGTGTGGTCGATGCGGCCGCCCAGCGCGCCGTACACGTGGAACGTGCGGCAGCCGCGCGACCACGCCACCTTCAACGCGCTCAGCAGATCCGGATCGTCCTTGAGCGGCGGCAGCGCGATCGTGTCCGCGCCCGCGGCGGGACGCGCTCCCTCAAGCGAATCGAAGTCGCCGACCACCACGTCCGGGCTCACGCCCGCCGCGCGTGCATGGTCGAGCCCGCCGTCCGCCGCGACGACGAACGCGCCGCCCGGCACGACGATCGGCCGATAGTCAGGCGAGGCGTAATATTCGCCCGCCGCGAACACGACGCATACGCGTCCCTCGATATCCGCACACATACCGGTCCAGTGTACGCGAGGCGCGTTAGTGTTCGTCCCATGGCAGTGAAAACAGCGGCGAGCGAGCGGCCGATTCTCAAGTCCAAAACGTTCCTGTACGTCACCGAATTCTTCTCCGGCATGGCCGTGATGGCCGCCGAGCTCGGCGCGTCGCGCCTGCTCGCACCCTACTTCTCCAGCTCGCAGATCGTATGGACCATCATCATCGGCACCATCATGATCGCGCTCGCCCTGGGCGCCGTGTTCGGCGGCAAGTGGGCCGACCGCGATCCGGACCCGGACAAGCTGTACCTGCGTATCATGGCCGCCGCCGTGTGGATCGCGCTCATCCCGCTCGTCGGCAAATACGTGGTCCTCCTCGTCTCCGGACTGCTCATCGTGACCGTCTCCACGAACTTCCTCGTCATCGCCGCGTTCGCCAGCTGCATGGTCGTCTTCGTGCCGCCGCTGTTCCTCCTCGGCACCGTCACCGCCGGGCTCAACAAGTTCGCCACCGATTCGCTCGACGACAACGCGTCCGTCGTCGGCCGGCTGTCCGCATGCAACACGATCGGCTCGATCCTCGGCACGTTCCTGCCCACGTTCGTCACCATCCCCGCCGTCGGCACGTTCGTCACGTTCCTCGTCTTCTCCGGGCTCCTGCTCGCCATCCCGATCGTCTACTTCGTCTCGATGCGGGCGAGACGCGTCGCCTGCGCCGTCTCGGCCGCCGTGTTCGCCGTCTCCGCCGTGCTCTCGCCGATGAGCGGGTTCGCGTTCTGGGAGAACTCCTCGACGCTCGCCTACGAGGGCGAATCCATCTACAACTACCTGCAGGTGAAGAACCTCTCCGACCGGACCATCCTGTCCACCAAGGTGCTGTTCGGCGTTCAGTCCGTCACGATGAAGGACCGGGGGCTCACCGGCATGTACTACGACACCGCCCTTGCCGCGCCCGCGCTCGCCGACCACGCGCGATCCGCGCTCGTCCTCGGCATGGGCACCGGCACCTACGCGCGGCAACTGAGGCGCTACTACCCGAAGATGACGGTGCAGGGCGTCGAGATCGACGCGAAGATCACGCGTCTGGCCGGCGAATACTTCGACGAGCCGGACGACGTGCCCGTCGCCACCTACGACGGACGCGCGTGGCTCGCCGCGTCCCGGGAGCGATACGACGTGATCATGGTCGACGCGTACCAGGACATCACCATCCCGTTCCAGATGAGCTCCGACGAGTTCTTCACGATGGTCAGGAACCATCTCAACCCCGGCGGCGTGATGGTCGTCAACATGAACATGGTCTCCGACGGACGCGGCTCCATCAACGAGGCGCTCCAGACCACCATCGCCAATGTGTTCGACGGCGCGTGCCGCAGCGGCACGACCTACACGGCCGACGTGCCCGGCACCACCAACCGCGAACTGTTCGCCAAGGCGCCCACCGCCGCCGAGCTCAAACGCTACGACGGATGCAGCGACTCATGGCGGCGCACCGGCGGCATCGCCACCGTCCCCGAACCGGTCGGCAGCGGCATGCGCGACGACGTGAAGGCGACGGCGCTCCGTGCCGCGGCGTGGGAGCGCACGCACGACGGCGCGCTCGCCGCGTACATGAGCGAGGTCGCCTCGCGCATGACGCCGGTGCGCGACCCCGTCGACCGGCTCCGGCGACCGGTCGCTGATTCTCACCGACGACCACGCGCCCGTCGAACTGCTCGGCATGCGGGCGATCGACAACATCATCGCCGAACAGGCGGGGCCGTACCGCGACATCCTGAAGAGGGAAGGCGTCGGCGGACTGCTGCGCGAGATGCGGTGAGGCGTCCCCGTCCGCCCGCGACACGCAGGGCGGCGATGTCCGGGGGTGTGGTAGACTCTCCACTTGGCTTGAGAAATCAAGAAAGCGGGGCAACCCCACCTGGAAGCCTTTCACGGCCTCGGGTCCACGGCAATGGCCGGCGCATCCTCGGGTGATGCGCGAGCGACGTCAGGAACGTCCGATGTGATGCAGCGCGTGTACAGCGCCTGTCTCGGCATGCCATGGAATCGAGACGGTATGAGGTCTTACGGATGGGCTCCGCAACGGAAATCAGAGGATTGGAGTCATCATCAGCGACGAACCACGCATTAACGACGAGATTCGCGTCTCGCAGGTGCGCCTGATCGGCCCGAACGGCGAACAGGTGGGAGTCATCGCGACCTCGGTCGCCCTCAACCTGGCGAAGGAAGCGAACCTCGATCTCGTCGAGGTGGCGCCTAACGCGAAGCCTCCGGTCGCCAAGCTCATCGATTACGGCAAGTTCAAGTACAACGAGAAGATCAAGGCCCGCGAGGCCCGCCGCAATCAGAACACGGCCGAGATCAAGGAGATCCGCTTCCGCCTCAAGATCGACGACCACGACTTCGACGTGAAGAAGGGCCATGTGGTCCGCTTCCTCAACGGCGGAGACAAGGTCAAGGTCACCATCATGCTGCGCGGCCGCGAGCAGTCCCGCCCGATCGGCGGCGTGGAACTGCTGCAGCGTCTCGCCGCCGAGGTGGAGGAGTACGGCACCGTCGAGTCCAAGCCCAAGCAGGAGGGCCGCAACATCATCATGACGCTTGCGCCCAAGGGCAAGAAGGTGCACACCCAGTCCGAGCAGCGACGCCGCGGCGCCGAATCCCGCGCCGAGCGCCAGGCCCGACAGGCCGCGCGTCTCGCCGCCAAGCAGGAGGCGCAGGCGCAGGCCGCCGCGGAGGCGAAGGCCTCGGTCTCCGCCACGACTTCCAAGAAGCACACCAACAAGGAGGGCAGCAATGCCGAAGATGAAAACTAATTCCGCCGCTTCCAAGCGCGTCCGCCGCACCGGCACCGGCAAGCTGATGGCGGCCGGCAGCGCCATGCGCCACAACCTCGAGCACAAGTCCGCCCGCCAGCGCCGCGCGCTGAAGGCCGACGAGGTTCTGCCCACGCCGCAGACCAAGAAGCTCAACCGCCTTCTGGGCGCCCGCTGAGCCTGACCAGAGACAAGACCTGCAAACTTCAGAAAGCTGAGGAAATAGAAATATGGCACGTGTCAAGCGCGCAGTGAACGCCCACAAGAAGCGTCGCGTCGTTCTCGAGAGGGCCTCCGGCTACCGCGGCCAGCGCTCCCGTCTGTACCGCAAGGCCAAGGAGCAGCTGCTCCACTCCTTCAACTACAACTTCCGCGACCGCAAGGCCCGCAAGGGTGACTTCCGCAAGCTGTGGATCCAGCGCATCAATGCCGCCGTCCGCGCCGAGGGCATTACCTACAACCGCTTCATCCAGGGCCTGCACCTCGCCGGCATCGAGCTGGATCGTCGCGCCCTCGCCGAGCTCGCCGTCTCCGACGCCGATGCCTTCAAGGCCATCGTCGAGGCCGCCAAGGCCGCCCTTCCGGAGGACGTGAACGCCCCGAAGGCCGCCTGATTCCGCTGACGCGAATCCTGATCGAAGACCCCGCACGCGCGGGGTCTTCGTGTTTGTGACGGGATGCCGCACGGCATCGCCGATATGATCGGACGATACGGGGGTACGGGAGGAGCATCGTGACCGACGGAAACGACGGATTCGGAAGGCTGCTGGAGCAGTTCTCCGCGCATATCGACGTGGAACGCGGGCTCGCGAAGGCGACGGTCGCCGCATACTCGTCGGACCTTGCGCGCTACGTCGCGTTCCTGCGCTCGCGCGGCGTGACGGACCTGCGCGGCGTCACGCGGTACGACGTGGAGGACTTCGTCGCCGCATTGGACGCGGACGGCGAATCCGCGCGTTCGAAGGCGCGCCGTCTCGCCGCCGTGCACGAGCTCCACCGGTTCGCGCTCGGCCGGCATGAGGTCGGCGAGGACGTCTCCGCGGACGTGAAGGCGCCGAAGGGGACCTCCACGCTGCCGGACGTGCTCACCGTGGACGAGGTGGCGCGTCTGCTCGACGCGGTGCCGACCGCCGGCGACGACCCGGTCATGCTGCGCGACAAGGCGCTGCTCGAATTCATGTACGCGACCGGATGCCGCGTCTCCGAAGCGGTGGGCCTGAACCTCGACGACATCGACCTGGCGGACCAGCATGTGGCACGTCTCATGGGCAAAGGCTCCAAGCAGCGGCTCGTGCCGGTCGGCGGCTACGCGTGCACGGCGATGACGCGCTACCTCGACCTCGGCCGGCCCGCGTTGGAGGCGCGCGACCGTTCCGGCAGGCCCGAGAGACGGGCCGTGTTCCTCAACAAACGGGGGAGGCGTCTGTCGCGCCAATCCGTGTGGGAGGTCGTCAAGGCGTCCGGGGAGCGCGCGCACATCACGCGTCCGCTGCACCCGCACACGCTGCGCCACTCGTTCGCCACGCATCTCATCCAGGGCGGCGCGGACGTGCGCACCGTGCAGGAGCTGCTCGGCCACGCCTCCGTCACCACCACGCAGATCTACACCCACGTGAGTCCGGAGAACCTCATCGAGACGTATCTGACCGCGCATCCCCGCGCGCGATGAGCCGGATTGGCGCACCAATGATGATAAGGTAAACCATATGCCTACCGATATGCTTGGACGCGAGTATGAGACCTTTCCCGCCCCCGGACCGTTGCGGCAGCACGGCCCGGCGAGGGTCATCGCCATGTGCAACCAGAAGGGCGGCGTAGGCAAGACCACCAGCTCCATCTCCATCGCCGGCGCGCTGAGCCAGTACGGGCGCAAATGCCTCATCGTCGACTTCGACCCGCAGGGCGCCGCCACCGTGGGCCTCGGCATCAACGCGAACACCGTCGAGAAGACCATCTACAACGCGCTGTTCGACTTCCGCATGGACGTGCACGAGGTGGTGCGCCATACCGCCTTCGAGAACCTCGACATCATCCCGGCGAACATCGACCTGTCCGCCGCCGAGGTGCAGCTCGTCACCGAGGTGGGGCGCGAGCAGATCCTCGCCCAGGTGCTGAAGCCCCTGCGCGACGAATACGACGTGATCATCATCGACTGCCAGCCGTCGCTCGGCCTGCTCACCGTGAACGCGCTGACCGCCGCGGACGGCGTCATCATCCCGGTGGCCGCCGAGTTCTTCGCGCTGCGCGGCGTCGCCCTGCTCATGCAGTCCATCGAGAAGGTGCAGAGCCGCATCAACCCCTCGCTCAAGGTGTACGGCGTGCTCATCACGATGTTCACGCGCACCCTCCACTGCGAGGAGGTCATGCAGCGCATCTACGAGGCGTTCCAGGACAAGGTGTTCCACACCGTCATCTCCCGCTCCATCAAACTGCCCGACTCGACCGTGGCGGCCGCGCCGATCACGATCTTCGCGCCGCAGCACAAGACCAGCAAGGAGTATCGCGAGGTCGCCCGCGAACTCGTCGCCAACGGGGTCATCGCCTGAATGGACGATATGCGCACCACCGCGGCGGCGTCGGATCCGGCCGCGGCGGGGGAGCCGGCCGCGTCGTCGTCGCCCGCCGGTTTCACCGTGAACCTCGACGTGTACTCCGGCCCGTTCGACGTGCTGCTCGGCATGGTCGCCAACCGTCGGCTCGAACTGACCGAGGTGTCCCTCTCCGCGATCACCGAGGAGTTCCTCGCCTACGTGCGCGGGCTCGACTTCGCCGCGAACATGGACGAGGCGAGCTCGTTCCTCGACGTCGCGTCGATCCTCGTCGAGGCGAAGAGCGCGGCGCTGCTGCCCGCCGACCTGTCCGGCGAACGCGACGAGCTCGGCATGGAGGCGCTGCGCGAACGCGACCTGCTGTTCGCGAGGCTCCTGCAGTACCGGGCGTTCAAACAGGCGGCCGGCGAGTTCCGCGCACGCATCGCCGCGAACAGGGGGCGTTTCCCGCATCCCGGCGAACTCGACGAATCGATCACGGCCATGTTGCCGGAGCTCGTGTGGACGATTGGCGCCGACGACCTCGCGTCGATCGCCGCGCGCGTGTTCGCCGACGTGCCGGCGACGACGGTGAGCACCCGCCAGCTGCACGTGCCGCTGGTCGACCTCGAGACGCAGGCCGCGCTGGTGCGCGACAGGCTGCGCGCATTGGGCGAGGACGGGTCGATGACCTTCGCCGAGCTCGCCGCCGACGCGGACGGGCGCGCGGAGGTCGTGGGACGTTTTCTCGCCGTTCTCATGTTCTTCAAACAGGGTTCCGTGCAGTTCCGTCAGGCCGGACCATATGAGGCGCTTCATCTGAGATGGATGCCGGACCAGCCCTCGTTCGCGGACGAGGGTACGGACGGCGCCGTGGTGCTCAAGGACGTGGATGCCGTATCAATCGACGAAAGGGATTTCGCATGAACGTGGAGGAGTTTCCAGGCGGATTGAAGGCGTGCCTGGAGGCGATGCTCATGGTCGCCGACGAGCCGTTGACGCCGGCCGATGCGGCGCGCGTGCTCGGCGTGGACGAGGAGACGGTGAACGACGCGTTGGAACGTCTGCGAGACGCCTACGAAGTGGCGGAACGGGGGTTCGAACTGCGCCGCACCGCACGAGGATGGCGGTTCGCGAGCCGCGCCGTGTACGAGCCGGTCGTCTCCGCGTTCGTGACCGACGGCCAGACCGCGCGCCTCGGTCAGGCCGCGTTGGAGGCGCTCGCCGTGATCGCCTACCGGCAGCCGGTCACGCGTGCGCAGATCTCCGCGATTCGCGGCGTCAACTCGGATGGTGTGATTCGCTCGCTCATCGTGCGCGGACTGGTACGCAGCCAGGGGGTCGATGCCGAATCCCGGGCCACGTTGCTCGTCACCACCGACCTGTTCCTCGAGAAGATGGGGTTCGATTCGCTCGACGACCTGCCCGAGCTCGCCCCGTTCCTGCCTGATTCGGTCGGCGAGGTCACCGCCGACGCCAGCGGCATCCACCTGTAGCACTACTTATAGTCGGTTTGACTATAAGTAGTGCTATGCTGATGCACCGTCAACGAAAACCATAATCGGACGGAAGTGGACGATGGGCATCGGCAATGTCTCCGAACGACGGCTCGCGCCGCCGCAGGTCGGCGTATCCGTCGTGATCCTGGCCCTGGGCGAGGATTCGACGGGGCGCAGTCGCCTGTGGCTGCCGCTCGTGCGACGCGTGCGTCAGCCGTTCCTCGGAGCATGGGCGTTGCCCGGCGGCGGTCTGACCGCCAACCGGTCACTCGAACAGTCGGCATACGCCGCGCTCGAATCGACCACCACGCTGCACCCGCGGTATCTGGAACAGCTGTACACGTTCGGCGACCTCGGCCGATCCCATGGGGGATTGCCGATGGTGTCCATTGTCTACTGGGCGCTCGTCGGCACCGCGGAGGCGAAGGACTTCGTCGAAGCCGACAACGTCCGCTGGTTCCCCGAGAACGACCTGCCCGAGCTCGCCTTCGACCACAAGGCGATCATCGATTACGCGCTATGGCGGTTGCGCACCAGGATCGCCTACCCGGATGTGGCCGCGCGCCTCGTCGGCGAGACGTTCACGCTCAGCCAACTGCACGACGTCGTCGAGGCCGTTACCGGAGAACCGGTCGACCTCGCCAACTTCCGCCGCCGCATCCTCGCCTCCGGCGAGCTCGAAGACACCGGCGTCAAGCAACGCGTCGGCAATCACCGGCCAGCCGCCGTCTACCGGTACGTGGCCGCCGCCTCCACGTCATGGAATCCGTATGACTGGCTGAAGGCCGACGAAGGCCGCACGGACGGTGAACACCCGGACACGACCGGTACGATCCCCGGACCTGATCCGCCGCCCGCCTCCGTGGATGACGATCCGATGTCCGCGCTCGCGCGTTGAGACGGATTCCGCCCTCCTTCTTTTCCGCAATCATCACCTCCGCTTTCGAACCCCGACGCAAACCGCGCGCCCGGGGAGGCGAAGCATACCCAAAAAAGGAACGAACATGACCGCAACATTCACCGCGCCCTCCGTCGACGAGATCATCGCGCGTCTCGGCGCGCAAAGCACCTGCGACGCGGGACTCACCCTCGACCCGTGGCACTTCGACACCACCCGCCCCAGCTACGGCCCCGGCGCCTCCATGCTTGACCGCCTGCCGAAGAACGCGCCTCGCCAACAGGTGCTGCCCGATGAGTACCGCAACGCCTCCGACGAGGAGCTCCAGCAGCGCATCCGCGACGCGAAGCGCCGCCTCGGCTCCAAGCTGCTCATCCTTGGCCACTTCTACCAGCGCGACGAGATCATCGAGCACGCCGACTTCGTCGGCGACTCCTTCCAACTCGCCAAAAACGCGACCGAACGCCCCGACGCCGACCACATCGTGTTCTGCGGCGTGCACTTCATGGCCGAGACCGCCGACATCCTCTCCACGCCCGAACAGACAGTGACCCTGCCGAACCTGTCCGCCGGATGCTCGATGGCCGACATGGCCAACATCGACCAGGTCGAGGAGGCGTGGGAGCAGCTCGGCGAGATCTGCGGCACCAAGCCGGACGTCGACGGCCTGCAGCCGATCGTCCCCGTCACCTACATGAACTCGTCCGCCGCCCTGAAAGCGTTCTGCGGCCGTCACGGCGGCATCGTATGCACCTCGTCCAACGCGCACGCCGTGCTCGAATGGGCGTTCGCCCGCGGCCGCCGCGTCCTGTTCTTCCCCGACCAGCATCTCGGACGCAACACGGCGCGCGCCATGGGCGTCCCGCTGAGCGAGATGCCCCTGTGGGACCCGTTCAAGGCGCAGGGCGGCGCGGCCGACCCCGCCGACTACGCGAACGCGAGGATGATCCTGTGGAAGGGCTTCTGCTCCGTGCACCAGCGTTTCACCGTCGAGCAGATCGAACGCGCCCGTAAAGCGTACCCGGGCGTCAAGGTCATCGTGCATCCCGAATGCTCGATGCAGGTCGTCGACGCCGCCGACGGCACCGGCTCCACCGCGTACATCGTCAAGGAGATCGAGAACGCGCCCGCCGGCTCCGCCATCGCCGTCGGCACCGAGATCAACCTCGTCAACCGCCTCGCCGCCCAGCACCCCGACAAGACCGTGTTCTGCCTCGACCCGGTCGTCTGCCCCTGCTCCACCATGTATCGCATCCACCCCGCCTACCTCGCATGGGCCCTGGAGAACCTCGAGAAGGGCAACGTCGTCAACCGCATCACCGTGGACGAAGGCACCGCCCGCGAGGCCAAGGTCGCGCTCGAACGCATGCTGCGCGTCCACCTGTGAACGACACGCAAGAATCAAGGCAACCGCAATGAACGACACCGACATCATCGTCATCGGCGCGGGCGTGGCCGGACTGTCCGCCGCGCTCGCCGTGGCGGGCGAAGACCATGACGTGACGCTCGTCACCAAGACCGAACTCGTCGAATCGAACACCTACCACGCCCAGGGCGGTATCGCCGCGGCCATCTTCGCCGACGACGACCCGAAACTGCACGCCGCCGACACCATCGCAGCCGGACACGGCTTGTGCGACCCGAAGGCCGTCGACATCCTCACGCGCGAAGGCGCCGACCGCGTACGCGAATTCGCCGCAGCCGGCGTGCGCTTCGACCGCGACGCGCACGGCCGCATGCTGCGCGGGCTCGAGGCCGCGCACTCGCGCGCCCGCGTCGTGCACGCCGGGGGAGACGCCACCGGACGCATCCTCGAACTCGACGTGTCCGCCATGGTGCGTGCGAACCCGCGCATCCACATCGTCGAACACGCGTTCCTCAAAGACCTCGTCGTGCGTGACGGCCGCATCGCCGGCGTCCGACTGCTCGAGGACGGGCGGGACGTCACCCTGCCCTCCGGTCGAGTGATTCTCGCCACCGGCGGCGCGGGACGCATGTACCCGTACACCACGAACCCGATCGTCGCCACCGCCGACGGACTCGCCGCCGCATGGCGCGCGGGAGCACAGGTCGCCGACCTCGAGTTCTACCAGTTCCATCCCACGGCGATGGCCGTCGGCGAGCATTTCCTCGTCTCCGAAGCCGTGCGCGGCGAAGGCGCCATCCTGCTCGACGAACACGGGCGCCGCTACATGAAGGACGTGGACCCACGCGCCGAACTCGCGCCGCGCGACGTCGTCGCCCGCGAGAACTTCCGCGTCATGCAGGCCCAGGGCGGCAGGCCCGTCATGCTCGACGTCTCCCCGATGCGCGCCGAACACCCCGACCTCGCCGCGTTCCTCGCCAAACGCTTCCCGACCATCGACGCGTACACGCGCTCGCTCGGCTACGACTGGAGCAAGGAGCCCATCCCCGTCGCTCCGGCCGCGCACTACTACATGGGCGGCATCCGCACCGACCTCGACGCGCGCGCCTCCATCCCCGGACTCTACGCGGCCGGCGAATGCGCGCGCACCGGCGTCATGGGCTCGAACCGACTCGCCTCCAACTCGCTGCTCGAAGGACTCGTCTACGGCCGCCGCGCCGGACTCGCCGCCGTGCACGACACGGACGACGCGACGTGGGACCCGCAGCCGCTGCTCGACTCCGCGACCGGCGAGGTCTTCGACGAGCCGCCGGTCGCGCTCGCCGCGCCCGCCGCCGGCCCCGACATCGACACCGACGACCGCGCGGACGCCGGGGACGCATGGGACCGCACGCGCATCCAGAACACGATGTGGCATGGCGTCGGCGTGCTGCGCGACGCCAGCGGACTCACGCACGCCGTCGACGAGCTCGGCGCCGGACTCGCCGCGGCGGACGCGCACGCGGCGACGGCCCCGACCGCCGGCGATGCCGACGTGACCGCGCTCGAGAACCGCGACATGCTCACCGTCGGATACGTGGCCGCGACCGCCGCACTCGCCCGCACCGAATCGCGCGGCGCGCACGCCCGCACCGACTTCCCCGAACCCCGCGACGAGTGGGCGCACTCCGTCGCCTACGTCAGGCGATAAGCCGATAAGCGATAAGGAGCCTCATGCTCACGCAACAGACCATCCACGCCGCCGTCGAAGCGGCGCTCGCCGAGGACGCACCCTATGGTGACGTGACCTGCGAGACCACCATCCCCGCCGACGAGACCGGTGCCGCCCGGCTCGTCGCACGCGAGGAGGGCGTGATGAGCGGCATCGACGTGTTCGCCGCCGCCTTCACCACGCTCGACCCGACCGTGACCGTCGAACCCGCCATCCGCGACGGCGAGAGCTTTAAGGCCGGGCAGGCGCTCGCCGTCGTCTCCGGCTCCGTGCGCAGCCTCCTGACCGCGGAACGCGTCGCCTTGAACTTCACGCAGCGCATGAGCGGCATCGCCACGATGACCGCTTCATTCGTCGCCGCCGTGGACGCGATCTACGAGGATGGATACATGGGATCCGGCGGGACGGACGCCGGGGTGACCCGTCCACGCCGCTACGCGCGCACGCGCATCGTCGACACACGCAAGACCACGCCCGGACTGCGACCGTTCGAGAAACACGCGGTCGTCTGCGGCGGTGGGCACAACCATCGCTACGGTCTGTCCGACGCGGTCATGCTCAAGGACAACCATCTCGCCGCGCTCGCCGCCCGCGGCATCGACCTCGCCGGCGCGATCCGTCACGTGCGCGAACAGGTGGGGCACACCACGCACATCGAGGTGGAGGTCGACCGGCCCGACCAGATTCCCGCCGTGCTGGACGGCGGTGCCGACACCATCATGCTCGACAACTTCACGCTCGACGACACGCGCCGCGGCGTCGAGGCGATCGACGGGCGCGCCATCGTCGAGGCGAGCGGCAACATGACGCTCGAACGCGTCGCCGCCGTCGCCGCCACCGGCGTGGACGTGATCTCCGTCGGCGCGCTCACCCACTCCGTGCGTTCCATCGACCTCGGACTGGACTGGCTGCGATGAACGGGACGGAACAGATGGACGGCGGTGCCGCGACACGGGAACCCGGTGAACTCTACCTCGACGCGGCCGCCACCGAACCGGTCGGCCCGGACGTCATCGCCGCGATGACCCCGTTCCTCACCGACGCATACGCGAACCCGGCAAGCGTGCACCAGCCCGGCAAGACCGCCGCCCGCGCCCTCGACGCGGCCCGCGCCTCCTTCGCCGCCGGCCTCGGCGCCAAACCGGACGATGTGATCTTCACATCCGGCGGCACCGAATCCGACAACCTCGCCGTCAAAGGCATCGCCATGGCGAGGATGGGACGGCTGGGAGAGCACCCGCGCATCGTCATCTCATCAATCGAGCATCCGGCCGTCTCCGCGTCCGCCGACTGGCTCGCACGCTGGTTCGGCTTCGACGTCGTGCGCATCCCCGTCGACCACGAGGCCCACTTCGACCTCGACGCGCTCGGACGGGCGCTCGACGGCGAGGCGGGGAGACGGACCGCGCTCGTCAGCGTCATGCTCGCCAACAACGAGGTCGGCACCGTCGAACCCGTGGAGAAGATCGTGGCGATCGCACACGCGCACGACGTGCCCGTGCACGTCGACGCCGTGCAGGCCGCAGGACTCATCCCCATCCGCATGCGCGACTGGGACGTGGACGCGCTGAGCGTCTCCGGGCACAAGTTCGGCGCGCCCAAAGGACTCGGCGCGCTGCTCGTGCGCGGGCGCACCCCCATCGAACCGGTGCTCTCCGGCGGCGGACAGGAACGCGGTCTGCGCTCCGGCACGCAGAACGTGGCCGGCGCGGTCGCGCTCGCCATCGCCTTGGATTCGTCGAACCGGCGCATGGCCGCCCGTTATCGGGAGCTCGTCGCCTCGCGGGACATGCTCATCGACGCGGTGCGGCGGGTCGTGCCGCGGGCCGAACTCACCGGAGACCCGGAACGACGGTTGCCCGGGCATGCGTCGTTCATTTTCCCCGGCGTGACCGGCGAGGCGCTGCTCGTCGACCTGGACGCGCGCGGCATCGCCGCCTCGTCCGGCTCCGCATGTGCGATCGGACGGCATGAGATTCCCGCCACGCTGCTCGCCATGGGATTCGAGCCCTCCGTCGCGAAGACCGCGCTGCGCATGACGTTCCGTGAACCGCTCACCCGCGAGGAGGTCGAACGGATCTCGCTCGCGTTGGAGGAATCGTACACGGAGCTCACCCGGCGGTGACGCCCGGCACGTGCGGTTGTACAGTAGGGGCCATGGCGACGGTGCGGGAGCGGCAACCGGTGCTCGCCGTCCGCCGGCGAGGAGGTCTCCATGGGCAATGTGATCGATGATCTGCGGACGCGGTTCGTCACGTTCGACGAGGATCCGTTCAACGAGGTGGACAGTCTGGTGCTCTCGCAGCTGTCGTATGCGCGCATGCCCGGCAACGTGCCGCGATGGGACGGCGGCGATGCCGATGACGCCGGTGGCGATGATGCCGATAGCGCGGCCATCCCCATGGTTCCTGTCCGTGACCTGCTGCGCGCGGAACGCTATGACGCCATGTTCGGGCGCGTATGGTCGCCGCAGTTGAACGTCGACCTG
The DNA here is from genome assembly GCF_056356875.1 of Bifidobacterium sp. LH_426. Taxonomy (NCBI): domain Bacteria; kingdom Bacillati; phylum Actinomycetota; class Actinomycetes; order Bifidobacteriales; family Bifidobacteriaceae; genus Bifidobacterium; species Bifidobacterium sp. LH_426. The sequence continues at coordinate 114,331 of NZ_JBKEVB010000006.1, read as the reverse complement.
TTGCGGGCCATGTGCGAGAACCCGCGTTGGCGGGCGTTGCGCGTAGGCGCGTATGTGGATGAGTTCGATGCGGCATCCACCAAACAGTTCTCGGCGTGCGTGTTCGACGTGGGCGACGGCGCGCTCTACGTCGCATTTCGCGGCACCGACAGTTCGATCGTCGGCTGGAAAGAGGACTTCACGATGGCGTTCCGCCGGCCGGTCGCCTCGCAATCCGCGGCCGTGCGGTATCTCGCCGACGTGGCTTGCCGGTGGGACGGCCCGCTGATGGTGGGAGGGCATTCCAAGGGCGGCAACCTCGCGGTGTATGCGGCCGCCTCGATGCCGGACGACGTCGCGTCGCGCGTCACGGCCGTGTACTCGCATGACGGCCCGGGGTTCGACGAGGCGTTTCTGGAATCGCCGGAATACCGGCGCATATCGGCCAAGGTGCACAAGTCCGTGCCGGAATCGTCGGTCATCGGCATGCTGTTCGAACAGCGTGAGCAAGCCGCGGCGGGCTATGAGGTGGTGACGAGCGACGGGCTCGGCATCATGCAGCACTTCGCCTTGAACTGGCAGGTGAGGGACGGCCGGTTCGTGCACGCGGACGGCCTTACGGGCGGGGCTCGCTACGCGGCCCGCACGCTGAACGACTGGATGGCGCGGTACGACGACGAACGGCGGCGGCTGTTCATCGAAGGTCTGTTCGCCATCCTCGAGGCGGGCGGATACCCTACGTTCGGTGAGCTCACCGCGCATTGGGCGCAATCGTTGCCGGCGATGCTCGTGGCGGCCCGCGGCATCGACGCCGGGGACCGCGGGGTGATGGTCGAAGTGCTCAAAGGGTTCGCGGCGACCGCGGCCACGTCGGTCATCCCCGGAGGCGATCGACGGGAGTAGGGTGGGGAACACGTATTGCTGGTGACGCATGGGCGGCGTGCCTGAACCCGTGCGGTGCAGTGTGATCGAGCCGTTTCCCGCATGAACGAGGAATGCCTTGCGCATGGCGAAAAGCCGTGCGCAAGGCATTCCTCATATCGGCGTCCGAGTGGTGTCTGCCATCGGGTGCTTCCTGAATGCGTTCAGTCGATGAGCTTGTAGCCGTGGTCGGCGACGACGCTCTTGAGCTTCTCGAGATAGGTTTCGGCGGCCTTGGAGAGCTTGGCGCGCTCGTTGGTGATCCAGCCGACGAGCATCGTCTCGTCCGAGTCGAGCGGGACGGTGCAGATCTTCTCGTTGTTGAGGTCGCCGTTGTCGATGCCCGTGCACACCGTGTAGCCGTTGAGGCCGATGATGAAGTTGAGGATCGTGGCGCGGTCGGTCACGTTGATCTGCTTGGGGGAGTAGTCCGGCCAGACGGCCTCCTCGGCGAAGAAGAAGGAGCCGTCCTCTCCCTGCTCGTACTGGATGAACGGGTAGGGCTTCAAGTCCTTCATCGTGACCATCTTCTTCGAAGCGAGCGGGTTCGTGCGCGCCAGGAACACGTGCAGCGGCGCGCGGAACAGCGCGTGGAACTCGAGGTGCTTCTCGCGCAGCAGCTTGCCGATGACGTCCTTGTTGAAGTCGGACAGGTAGATGATGCCGACGTCGGAGCGCATGTTCGCCACCGAGTCGATGATGTCGCGCGTGCGCGTCTCGCGGATCGTGAACTCGTATTCGTCGGAGTGGATGGAGTCGATCATCTCGACGAACGCCTCGACCGCGAACATGTAGTGCTGCGTGGACACGGTGCACAGCTGCTTGCGCGGCTTCGCGTTCTTGTAACGCTCCTCGAGCAGCGACGCCTGGTCGAGGACCTGGCGTGCGTAGGTGAGGAACTCAGCGCCGTCGACCGTCAGGGCGATGCCCTGCGAGGAGCGGGTGAAGATCTCGATGCCGAGTTCCTTCTCCAATTCCTTGACGGAGGAGCTCAGGGCCGGCTGCGAGACATAGAGCTCGTGTGAGGCCTCGTTCATAGAACCGCATTCGACGATCTTGACGATGTATTTGAGTTGCAGAAGCGTCATAAATATCAGTTATAGCAGTGGGGATGGTCGAAGGGTGAGGTTATAGCCGGTCGCTTCCACGCCGGTGGACGCCATGTGAGACATCGGACACGCGTCCGACTTCGCGGCTCCGCACGCCCGGCCGGGGCGCGTCGAGCCGCTACAGACGCACGCCGAGCGCGGCGAGGGAGTCGCGGGCGGCCACGGCGCCGGAGAACAGCAGGCCATGGATGCCGACCTCCTTCGCGCCGGCCACGTTCTTCGCGGTGTCGTCGAAGAACACGCAGCGCTGCGCCTCAAGACCGAAGCGGGAGAGCGCCAGCTCGTAGATGTCCGCGTTCGGCTTGTGCATCTTCTCCACGCCCGAGACGACGGTGCCGTCCAGCAGGTCGTCCAGCACAGGGTATTTGTCGAAGGCGATGTGGATCGTTTCGTGCGACCAGTTCGTCAGCCCCCACACGCCGTAGCCGTGGGATTTCAGATCGCGCAGCAGCTGCTCCATGCCCGGCAGCATGCGCGGCAGCGCGTCGCCGTAGTGTTCGATGTAGTACCTGAAGATCAGTGCGATGTCCTCGCCCTGCTCGCGGACCACATCCGGATAGATGCGGGCGAAGTCCTCGCCGGCGTCCATGCGGTCCTCGTAGCGGAAGAAACCGTGCGGGTCGTCGTCGGCGCAGATCGCGTCCACCACATCGTCGGGGAAGCGCCCCGCCAGACAGGCGCGCGTGCTCCAGTCGAACAGCACGCCGCAGAAGTCGAAGATCACGTCGGTGATGGGGGAGTCGTGCATGGCGTCTCCTTGATTGATATATAAGGTATCGATATGCGGGGCGTATCGATATGAGGTCAAACGGATACGGCACCAGTGTACGGGCGGGGTGGAATCTATCGGATCCGCCGATCCCTGTCGGTCCGTCCCCTCCGGACCGGGCGTGTTAGCGAACCGTTAGCGAATCGCCGTCGGGCATATACGTAGGCGTATGGGACCCGTAAAAACCGTTTCCGTTCCTTCACATCATCCATAGCATTGAAGACGCAATGACCCGATGGCGCAGTCGCGCCCGCCGACATGGCGGGCGCAGCACCGTCGGATTTGTTTGATGAAAAGGAGAAAGACATGCCCTGGTGGGTAGATGTTGCCTATGTAGTGGGCACGATTGTCATCTTCGTCCTGTTCGACCTCTTCGGAAAGTGGGTGGACAAACTATGATGACGTTCTTCACCGTGCTGGGTGTAGTGCTGGGACTGGCGGGAATCGCCTACATGATCTATTCCCTGTGCCGTCCTGAGAAATTCTGATCGAAGCTGTCTAGGGAACAAAGGTTCATCACATGGTATATCTTTTTGCGATCATGGCATTCGCGCTGATTGCCATCATCCTGGCGGCGATCTACAAGCCGCTGGGCGACTACATGTACAACGTGGTCACGTCCGACAAGGACTTCTTCTTCGAGAAGTGGATCTACAAGATCGTCGGAGTCGACTCCAAGAAGGGCCAGACTTGGAAGGCGTACCTGCGCGCCCTGCTCGGCTTCTCGCTGCTGAGCGTCCTGGTCCTCTACCTGCTCCAGCGCGTGCAGCAGTGGCTGCCGTTCTCGCTGGGCTTCCCGAACGTCGAAGGCCCGCTTGCGTTCAACACCGCGGCCTCGTTCGTCACCAACACGAACTGGCAGTCGTACTCGCCTGACGTCACGCTCGGCTACACCGTCCAGTTCGCCGGCCTGACCGTGCAGAACTTCGTGTCCGCGGCCGTCGGCATCGCGGTCGCGATCGCGCTGGTGCGCGGCATCGCATGGCGCAAGTCCGAGACCATCGGCAACTTCTGGGTCGATCTGACCCGCATCACGCTGCGCATCCTCATGCCGATCGCCATCGTCATGGGCGTCGTCCTCATCGCGCTCGGCGTCGCGCAGAACTTCGCGGGCTTCGTCGACGTCAACACCGTCGCCGGCGGCACCCAGAAGATCATGCAGGGCCCGGTCGCCTCCCAGGAGGTCATCAAGGAGCTCGGCACCAACGGCGGCGGCTTCTTCAACGCCAACTCGTCGCATCCGTACGAGAACCCGAACATGTGGACCAACCTCATCGAGATCCTGCTCATGCTGTGCATCCCGGTGGCGCTCACCCGCACCTTCGGCCGCATGGTCGGCGACATCCGCCAGGGCTACGCGCTGCTCGGCGCCATGGTCATCCTCTTCGGCGCGAGCTTCTTCTTCGTGGTCACGGCCGAGTCCTTCTCCGTCGACCCGATCACCACGCTGACCGGCGGTTCGATGGAAGGCAAGGAGACCCGCTTCGGCATCGTGTGGTCCGGCCTGTTCGGCACGACCTCCACCAGCACCTCCACCGGCGCCGTCAACTCGATGCACGACTCGTACACCGCGCTCGGCGGCATGATGTACATGCTCAACATGATGCTCGGCGAGGTTTCGCCGGGTGGTGTGGGCGCCGGCCTGTACGGCATCCTCGTGATGGCGATCGTGGCCGTGTTCATCGCCGGCCTCATGGTCGGCCGCACGCCTGAGTACATCGGCAAGAAGATCGGCCCGCGCGAGATGAAGATGGCGTCGCTGTACTTCCTCGTCATGCCGATCACGGTCGTCGCCGGCGTCGCCCTGAGCTTCGCCGTGCCGTTCGCCCGCCAGTCGATCTTCGACACCTCGCTCAACAACAGCGGCAGCCATGGCTTCTCCGAGGTCGTCTATGCGTTCACCTCCGCGGCCAACAACAACGGTTCCGCCTTCGCCGGCATCACCGCCGACACCCCGTGGCTCGACACCATGCTCGGCCTGGCCGTGCTGCTCGGACGATTCCTGCCGATCGCGCTCGTGATCGCGCTGGCCGGCTCCCTCGCCAAGCAGGACAAGGTGCCGGAGACCTCCGGCACGATGAAGACCGACAACGGCCTGTTCGTCGTCCTGCTGGTGTTCGTCATTGTACTGATTTCCGCGCTGACGTTCTTCCCGACGCTTGCTCTGGGACCGTTGGCAGAAGGTTTGGTGGCGTGATATGACTTCCGCAACTGTCAACGACGTCGCGAACAACGCGAACTCCATCGTGAGCGACGTCAACCAATCGAACAACAAGTCCCTCGGAGCCATGCTGGGCAAGAGCCTGCCGGACGCGTGCCGCAAGTTCGACCCGCGCAACATGGTGCACAACCCCGTCATGTTCATCGTGTGGGTGGGCGCCGCGTTCCTGACCCTGCTTGGCATCTTCCAGATCTTCGACGGCTCCCTCGCCAACGGCGAGCCGGTCTACTTCACGTGGATCGTCGCCGTCGTGCTGTGGCTCACCGTGCTGTTCGCGAACCTCGCCGAAGCCGTCGCCGAAGGGCGCGGCAAGGCGCAGGCCGACGCGCTGCGCAAGACCCGCACCACCACCCCCGCGCATATCATCAAGGGATACGACGAGAAGAACGACCCCGACGCGCGCGGTCCGGAGAAGGGTGAGGGCTCCGCATACATCGAGGAGATCCCCAGCTCCGACCTGAAGCTCGGCGACGTGGTCGTCGTGGCCGCCGGCGAGCTCATCCCCGGCGACGGCGACATCATCTCCGGCATCGCCTCGGTCGACGAATCCGCCATCACCGGCGAATCCGCCCCCGTCATCCGCGAGTCCGGCGGCGACCGCTCGTCCGTCACCGGCGGCACCCGCGTCCTTTCCGACCGCATCGTCGTGCGCATCACCCAGAAGCCCGGCGAGAGCTTTGTCGACAAGATGATCGCCCTGGTCGAAGGCGCCAACCGCCAGAAGACCCCGAACGAGATCGCGCTCGACGTCCTCCTGAGCTCGCTGACCATCATTTTCCTGGTCGTCGTGCTGTGCATCAACCCGCAGGCCTCCTCGGTCGACGCCTCCGTGAGCCTGACCGTGCTGATCGCCCTGCTGGTATGCCTCATCCCGACCACCATCGGCGCCCTGCTGAGCGCCATCGGCATCGCCGGCATGGACCGTCTGGTCCAGCGCAACGTGCTCGCCACCTCCGGCCGCGCCATCGAGGCCGCCGGCGACGTGACCACCCTGCTGCTCGACAAGACCGGCACCATCACCTACGGCAACCGTCAGGCCTCCGAATTCCACGCCCTCCCCGGCGTGGACCACGCCGAGATGGTCAAGGCCGCGGCTCTGAGCTCGCTGGCCGACTCCACCCCGGAAGGCCAGTCCATCGTCGCCCTCGCCAAGACCGAAGGCTTCGATCTGGACGAGGTCCCGGGCGCCGTGGACGTGGCCTTCACGGCCGAGACCCGCATGTCCGGCCTCGATTTGCCGAACGGCGACCGCATCCGCAAGGGCGCGACCTCCGCCGTCGAGGCGTGGATCGACAAGGAAGGCGGCACGATGAGCGTCGAGGTCCGCGACGCCCTGCACGAAAAGGTCAACTTCATCTCCGGACAGGGCGGCACCCCGCTCGTCGTCGCCGAGCAGTACGCCAACGGCGAGGTCAAGGTGCTGGGCGTCGTCCAGCTCAAGGACGTCGTCAAGAAGGGCCTGAAGGAGCGCTTCGCCGACCTGCGCAAGATGGGCATCCGCACCGTCATGGTCACCGGCGACAACCCGCTGACCGCCAAGGCCATCGCCAAGGAGGCAGGCGTCGACGACTTCATCGCCGAGGCCAAGCCCGAGGACAAGCTCGCCTACATCAAGAAGGAGCAGGCCAACGGCCAGCTCGTCGCGATGACCGGCGACGGCACCAACGACGCCCCCGCGCTCGCGCAGTCCGATGTCGGCGTGGCCATGAACTCCGGCACCTCCGCCGCGAAGGAGGCCGGCAACATGGTCGACCTCGACTCCGACCCGACCAAGCTCATCGACATCGTCCAGATCGGCAAGCAGCTGCTCATCACGCGCGGCGCGCTGACCACCTTCTCCATCGCCAACGACGTGGCGAAGTACTTCGCCATCATCCCGGCCATGTTCATGGAGAAGTTCCCGGGCCTCGGCGTGCTCAACATCATGGGCCTGCACAGCTCGCTGTCCGCCGTGCTCTCCGCGATCATCTTCAACGCGATCATCATCGTGCTGCTGATCCCGCTCGCGCTCAAGGGCGTCAAGTACCGTGCGGAGGCTTCCGAGAAGATCCTCGGCCGCAACCTGTCGATCTACGGTCTCGGCGGCATCGCCGCCCCGTTCGTCGGCATCTGGATTATCGACCTGTTCGTCCGCCTCATCCCGGGCTTCTGACCGGATGCAGGGCATATAAGGAGCAACAATGAAATCCTCAATGTCATTGAATCTGCGCAGCTACTGGGCCGGGTTCAAGGCCGTGATGGTCTTCACCGTCATCGTGATCGTGTACACGTTCGTGATGACCGGCATCGGCCAGCTCGGCATGCCCGACAAGGCCAACGGCTCGATGGTCACCAACTCGCAGGGCGAGGTCGTCGGATCCTCGCTGATCGGCCAGTCCTTCACCGACGAGAACGGCGACGCGCTGCCGCAGTACTTCCAGTCGCGTCCGTCCGCCGCGTCCGACCCGAACAAGGACGAGGACAACCAGGGCTACTACGCGGCCGCGTCCTCCGGCACCAACAAGGGCCACGCCGACGAGGACCTCATCAAGAGCACGACCGAACTGCGCAAGGCCATCGCCAAGCGTGAGGGCGTGAGCGTCAAGGATGTTCCGGCCGACGCGGTCTCCGCGTCCTCCTCCGGCCTCGATCCCGCCATCAGCCCCGCGTACGCGGCCATCCAGGTCAAGCGCGTCGCCAAGGAGCGCGGCCTGAGCGAGGAGAAGGTCGAGGAGCTGGTGCGTGAGAACACCACCGGCCGCGGTCTCGGCTTCGTCGGCGAGGACACGGTGAACGTGGTCACGCTGAATCTGGCGCTGGACGAGCTCGACTGACGTCCGGCCGTATGACCGACAGGGGTGACGGTGCGAAGTGCTGCGCCGTCACCCCTTCGGTGCGTTCATCGTATACAGTCGGTATCGGGAAGTACGCGGTACCGGCACGGGATCGGGGGAATGGAAGCATATGGCTGAGGCTCGTGGATCGTTCAGAGTGCTGCTCGGCGCCGCTCCGGGCGTTGGCAAGACCTGCGCGATGCTCAAGGAGGGGCATCGTCTCGCCGAGGAGGGGCAGGACGTCGTCATAGCCCTGTTGGAGACGCACGGCCGCAAGGCCACGCAGCATGCGGCCGAGGGGTTGGAGAGTGTGCCGCGCAGGCGCATCCGCTACCGTGGCATGTGGCTTGAGGAGATGGACCTGTTCAAGGTCATCGAACGGCACCCTCAGGTCGCGCTCGTCGACGAGCTCGCCCACACGAACGTGCCCGGATCGGTGCATGAGAAACGCTGGCAGGACGTCATGGACCTGCTCGATGCGGGCATCGACGTCATCACCACCATCAACGTGCAGCACATCGAATCGCTCAACGACGTGGTCCGCGACATCACCGGCAGCACGCAGAAGGAGACCGTGCCGGACAAGGTCCTGCGGTCCGCCACGCGCGTCGAGCTCGTCGACCTTCCGCCGGAAGGACTGCGCGAACGACTCTCCGCCGGTCTCGTGTACAAGCCGGACCGCGTCGACGCGGCGTTGAGCAACTACTTCCGCGTCGGCAACCTCACGGCCCTGCGCGAGCTCGCACTGCTATGGCTCGCCGGCCGCGTCGACGAGACCCTCAAGCAATACCGCGACGAGCACCACATCAAAGCCAAATGGGAGACGCGCGAGCGTGTCATCGTCGCATTGTCGGGCGGGCCCGAAGGCGAGCAGCTGCTGCGGCGCGGCGCCCGCGTCGCTAGGGCTTCCGGCGGCGGCGACCTGATCGCCGTGCACGTCACCCCCGAGGACGGTCTCGCCGGATCCAACCCCGCGCTGCTCATCAAACAGCGCGACCTGGTGGAGAAGCTCGGAGGCACGTTCCATCAGATCGTCGGCGAGGACATCGCCGACGCCCTCCTCGATTTCGCGCGCGCCAACAACGCCACCCAGGTGATCGTAGGCGTCTCCAGACGGGGTCTGCTGTCGCGCTGGCTGGGCAGGCCGTCGACGCCCAACGGCATCATCGAGAAATCCGGCGACATCGACGTGCATATCGTCACGCATACCTTCGCCAACAAGGGACTGGCCGGCATCCGCATGCCGTCGAGACGTCACGCGCCCATGGCGCTGGGACGCACGATCGGTGGACTGCTGTTCTCCGCGGTCTCGGTTCCTGTCGTCGCATGGGCGTTGTCGGCGTTCAGCTCCATGGCGTTCGTCCAACGCGACGCGCTCATCCTCCAGCTGCTGGTCGTCATCGCCGCGGTCATCGGCGGCTTCGTCCCCGCCACCCTGTCCGCATTGCTCAGCGGTCTCGTGCTTGACTTCCTGTATACGCAACCGGTGGGCACGCTCCATGTGATGCACGCGTCGGATGTCGCCACCATCATCCTGTACATCGTCGTGGGGCTCATCGTCTCCGCCGTCGTCGACAGGGCCGACTCCCACACCAGGCAGGCCCAGCGCGCCAGCGCGGAGTCGGAGATCCTCGCCTCCGTGGCCGGTTCGGTGCTGCGCAGCGACGACCCGTTGGAGGCGATCGTGCACCGCACGCGCGAGGCGTTCGGATTCGACTGCGTGCGCGTCGTGCAGGACGGCCGCATCATCATCTCCGACGGGGAGCCCGCGCCCGCGAAGGATTCCGACGGGAACCAGGCGGCTGGCGCGTCCGTCGAAGAGCCCGAGACCATCGCCCATGACGAGCACGGCCCCGCGCTCAAGCTCTACGGCAGATCCATCGAAGCCTCCGACCAGCGTATGCTCATGGCGATCCTCTCCCAGATCGAGACCGTGCTCGAGCACAACGACCTGGAACGCAAGGCCAGCGAAATCGGTCCGCTCGCACAGGCCGAGCGCGTCCGCACCGGCCTGCTCAACGCGGTGAGCCACGATCTGCGCCGTCCGCTCGCCTCCGCGACCGCGGCGGTCTCGGGACTCGAGCGCATGGGCGCCACGATGAGCGACCGCGACCGCGAGGATCTGCTGTCGGTCGCGTCCAACGGACTCAAGCAGCTCACGAAACTCGTCACCGACCTGCTGGACGTGTCGCGCATCCGCGAAGGCGCCCTGCCGTTGTCGCTCGTCGCCACCGACGTGGGCGAGACCATCATCCCCCTGTTCGACGAACTCGGCATCGGGCCGTGGAGCGTCGACCTCGACATCGCCCCGGATCTGCCGCTGGTCGTGGCCGACCCGCCCCTGCTGCGCCGTGCGTTGTCGAACGTGGTGGTCAACGCCCTCCGTTTCACGCCGAAGGACCGACGCGTGCGCATCGCCGCCTCGGCGTTCAACGGCGTGGTCGAGATCCGCGTCGCCGATCAGGGGCCCGGCGTGCCGGACTCGCGCAAGGACGACATCTTCCTGCCGTTCCATCGGCTCGGCGACACCGACAACACCACGGGACTCGGTCTGGGCATGGCGTTGTCGAAGGGGTTCGTGGAATCGATGGGCGGTTCGATATCGCCCGAGGACACGCCCGGCGGCGGGCTCACCATCGTCATCACCCTGCGCGCCGCGGGCGCCTCGCTGGAGGCGGGCCAGCCGATACCGAAGGACGAGCTGCCGAATCCGGCGGATATCCTCGAACAGGACACGTTGAAGGTATCGGACGCCGTCTCGGACGTCATCCTGCCGTTGCCGGGCCGCGGACGTTCCGACGAGCGCGGACTCGACAGGTTCATCACCTACGGCGTGATGCGCGGCGGCTCGGACGATCCCGCGGACCATGACGGCGTGACGGCGGACACGAAAGCGGACGACGCCCCCCGGCCGGTGAATGCCGCGACCGAGGAGCATACGGATATGACGGATATGAAGGAGGCGGATGCATGATGAAGATTCTGGTGGCGGACGACGATCCGCAGTTCCTCAAGGCGTTGAAGATCACCCTGCATTCACAGGGCTACGACATCGTGACTGCCCGTGATGGCGTCGAATGCATCACCGTGGCGGTACGCGAACACCCCGACCTGTTCGTGCTCGACCTCGGCATGCCCCGCATGGACGGCATGGGCGTGATCCACGGCGTGCGCGGATGGACTGAGGCCCCCATCCTCGTCGTCTCGGGCCGTACCGACGCACGTGAGAAGGTCGCCGCGCTGGACGCCGGCGCCGACGACTACGTGACCAAGCCGGTCTCGATCGACGAGCTGCTCGCCCGCATCCGCGCGCTGCTGCGTCGCGTGACGTTGGAGAACGCCGCGGAAAGCGAATCTCCGACGGTCGCATTCGGCGACGTGACCGTGGACCTCAACGCGCGTGCGGTGTTCCGTGGGCGTCAGGGGCGGCAGGTGCGCGTCAAGCTCACGCCCACCGAATGGAAGGTGCTGGAGGTGCTCGTGCGCAACGCGGGCAAGCTCGTCACCCGGCAGGACATGCTCACCACGATCTGGGGCGCCAGCCATGTCAAGGACACCGGCTACCTGCGCCTGTACGTCTCCCAGTTGCGCCGCAAGATCGAGCCCGACCCGGCGCATCCGCGCTATCTGAAGACCGAAACGGGCATGGGGTACCGTCTCGACGTCACCGGCGCCGCCGACTGACCGCAGACTCCCCATAAACTAAATGAACGGGCCCCGCCGGGAATCCTCCCATGCGGGGCCCATGTCGTCAGGCGATGGCGTCCGCCAACGAGTCGGGTATCGCAGCGATCACGTCGGAGGCGACGATCGGATGGCCCAACGTGTCGAAGCGCTGACGGCTCGCGTTCATGCCGAACAGCTCCGGCGGCTCCCAGCCGCATTGCTCCGATTCCGAGGCGATCGCCGCCGCGGAGCCGTGCAGGTATGCGGCGGCCGAGGCCGTGCGCGCGACCGTCCATGGATCGTACGGCGCGGGCGAGGGACCGTCGCCCGCGCGCTCCTCGTCGTCCACGTCGTCCACGGCGGCGTCCGTATCCATCTGGGCGAGCAGCGCGCCGGTCATGCCGGCCAGCACGTCGCCGGCCCCGGCCGTGCCCAGCCATGCCGGCGCGGCGCCCGCGACCAGCACGCGCGCGCCTTCGCCCACCACGATCGTCGCCGCCCCCTTGAGCAATACGGTCGCGCCGGTGCGGTCCTGCGCCTGACGGGCGCAACGCAGCGGTTCGACCTCGACCTGCGCCGCGGCGACGCCCAACAGGCGCGCCAATTCGCCCGCATGGGGCGTGATCACCACCTGTGGCACGACGCGCTCCGGCAGCAGGTCGAGCGCGCCCGCGTCCACGACGATCGGCGGCATCGACGACGCGTCCTGCGCGTCGGCGGCGTAATGGCCGAGCAACGCGGCGATCGTCGCACGCTGCACGTCATCGCCGGCATCATCGCCCGCCGGCACGCCGGAACCGACCACCCACGACTGCACGTGCCCCTTGCCGAGCACCGCCTCAGGCAATGCCGCGAGCACCATGTCCTGCGCACGTTCCGGGCCGAGGTAGCGCACCATGCCCACGTTCGTGCGCGCCGCCGCCCTCGCGGTCAGCACCGCAGCGCCGGGGTAGCGCGACGAGCCGGTGACCAGCCCGACCACGCCGCGCGAGTATTTCGCGTCGCCGACACGGGGAAGCCGTACCGCCTCGGACGCCGACTCCCGATCCGTCGCCTCGACGAGCGGCGTCGCGCCGTCCAGATCGAAGCCGAAGTCCGCCAGTGTGATGCGACCGCAGGCGAACGTCGCCGGAGGCAATATCGCGCACGGCTTCATCGCGCCGAACGTCACGGTCTCATCCGCCGGGATGTAGGCGCCCGTCAGCGAGCCATCGTCCACGCCCACACCGGACGGCGTATCCATGGCGAGCACCATCGGCAGCTCCCCGTCCGATTCGCGACCCGGCAGCGCCGGACGGTCGGGGAGCGGGCCGTCGCCGCCGCGCGCGTCCGCCGCGGGCAGGCCGAGCGCCGCGGCGACCGCGGCGGGCACTCCGCGCAGCGGACCGTTCAACCCGATGCCGGTCATCGCGTCGATGACCAGATGCGAACGGCGCGCCACACGGACCGCCGCCTGCAGACGCTCGCCGGCCTCTCCCGCAGAAAAACCGGATGCGCAGCCGGGGATCTCGGCGTCGGGGTCGAGCACCAGCACCTTGCCGCCGGCACGTACGAACGCGGCGAACCCCTCGTCATGCAGGGAGCGGCCCACCGCCACGGCGTTCACCTGGGCGCCCTCCTCGGCGAGCAGCGCCGCGGCGAACAGTCCGTCGCCGCCGTTGTCGCCGCCGCCGGCGAGCAGCGTCACGACCGCATCCTCGATATCGACGCCCTCGTCGTCGAGCATCCTCGCGGCCGTATGCGCGGCCGCGTTCGCCGCCATGCGCATCAGCGGCACCCCGTCGTCGAGCAGCGGACGCTCCATCGCGCGCACATCCGCGGCCGTGAAGGCGCTGTGCAGCAGGACCTCGCGGCGTTCCTCATCGTTCGGTGTATCCATGGCGACCTCCTAGGTTCCGTCCGCCCTCCTGTGCGCGCCGTCGGAACAGGGCGCGCCGGCGGCGGCTCGCGGGCTACCCACCAGTGTAGTCGCGCCGCCATGCCCGCCCCGTATGCCCCATCATGCGGTTTCGGGCATTTGACCGCGAAGGCCGCCGGCCCCTATCCTGTATGGCGATACGGCGCCGGCGGCGTGCAAACGGAACCCCGAGCGCATGAGACAGGCCCGGCCGTCGCGGCCGGGCGGGAAGGAACGGACCATGTTCGGCAGAAGGAACGGCGGACTGTTCGCCGACGGCAAACCCACGCTCGCCCAGTGCGACCCCGAATTCATCGACCTGTTCTCGGCCTTCGCCTACGACGAGGTCGTGCACGAGCCGGGTGCGAACCATCCGGACCTCGACGACGCCACGCGTTCCATGGCGATCCTCGCCACGCTCATCGGCAGTCAGGCCACGGACGCCTACGGGATGCTGCTGCCCGTTGCATTGAAAAGCGGCGTGACCCCGGCCCAGGCCAAGGAGATCGTCTATCAGGCGGTCGCCTACTGCGGCTTCGGGCGCGTGCTGCCCTTCCTCACCATCACCAACGACGTGCTCGCCGACCAAGGCGTCGGCCTGCCGCTTGAAGGCAGGGCGACCGTCACCGCCGACACGCGCGCCGCCGCCGGTGAGGCCAAGCAGATCGAGATCTTCGGCGAGGGAATGCGTGGGTTCGCACATTCCGGCCCCGAAGACACGCGGCACATCAACAAATGGCTCGCCGACAACTGCTTCGGCGACTACTACACGCGCACCGGGCTCGACACCCGCCACCGCGAGATGATCACCCTGTGCTATCTGGCCGCGCAAGGCGGATGCGAGCCGCAGCTGACCGCCCACGCGAAAGCCAACATCGCCGTCGGCAACGACAAGGCGTTCCTCATCGCCGTCGTCTCGCAGTGCATGCCCTACATCGGTTACCCGCGCACGCTCAACGCGCTCAGATGCGTGAAGGAGGCCGCGGCGGCGGCCGAGTGACGCGCCCGGCAGCGGGCATCCCGTCCGTTATAGTGTTCGTTGGCAAAATCCACGGCAACATGACACGGAAAGCGACGGGTGAGGCGACATGGCGATCGATGCACAGGGTCTGGAGATTCAGATCGGGGCGAGGACCCTGCTGCATCCCTCCGACTTCCATGTCGCCAAGGGCGACAAGATCGGTCTCGTCGGGCGCAACGGCGCCGGCAAGACCACACTGACCCGCGTCATCACCGGCGACATGCTGCCCACCGCCGGCAAGGTGCGCGTCTCCGGCAAGCTCGGCTATCTGCCGCAGGACACGCACGCCGCCGACCCGGAGCAGACCGCGCTCGACCGCATGATGAGCGCGCGCGACATCGCCACGATCATCAACCGCATCCGCAAGGCCGAGAAGGAGATGACCGACCCGGACCCGGACGTGATGACGAAAGCCATGAACCGCTACGACAAGGCCATGCAGGACTTCGACAAGGCGGGCGGCTACGCGGCCCAGTCCGAGGCGACCGCGATGGCCGCCTCGCTGGGATTGCCGCAGGACGTCATGGAGCAGCAGCTCGGCACCCTGTCCGGCGGCCAGCGCCGACGCATCGAACTGGCGCGCATCCTCTTCTCCGACGCGGACACGCTCATCCTCGACGAGCCCACCAACCATCTCGACGCCGACTCCATCGAATGGCTGCGCGGCTACCTCAAGAAGTACGAGGGCGGCTTCCTCGTCATCTCCCACTCCACCGAACTGCTCGACGAGGTCGTCAACAAGGTGTGGCACCTCGACGCCCAGCTCGGCCAGATCGACATGTACTCGCTCGGCTGGAAGGCGTACCTGCACCAGCGCGTCGTCGACGAGGAGCGCCGCCGCCGCGAACGCGAAGTCGCCGAGAAGAAGGCCGAACGCCTCATGAAGCAGGGCATCCGCCTGCACGCCAAGGCCACGAAGGCCGTCGCCGCGCAGAACATGATGCGCCGCGCCGAAAAACTCCTCGAGAACACGTCGGAGGCGCAGAAGAAGGAGAAGGTGGCGGACATCCGCTTCCCCGAACCCGCGCCCTGCGGCAAGACCCCGATCATGGCGAAGGACATCTCCAAGGCGTACGGCTCCAACATCGTGTTCGCCGGCGTCAACCTCGCCATCGACAAGGGCTCGCGCGTCGTCATCCTCGGCTACAACGGCGCCGGCAAGACCACCACGCTGCGGCTGCTCGCCCACATCGAACAGCCCGACACCGGCTCCGTCGACTACGGCCACGGCTGCAAGATCGGCTACTTCGCGCAGGAGCACGACACGCTCGACCTCGACGCCACCGTGCTCGAGAACCTCACGCACGTCGCCCCCGAACTGAACGACACGCAGGCGCGATCCATCCTCGGCTCGTTCCTGTTCTCCGGCGACGACGCGATGAAGCCCGCCCGCGTGCTCTCCGGCGGCGAGAAGACGCGACTCGCGCTCGCCACGCTCGTCACCTCGCGCGCCAACGTGCTGCTGCTCGACGAGCCCACCAACAACCTCGACCCCGCCTCGCGCGAGGAAATCCTCAAGGCCATCGCCAAATACGAGGGCGCGATCGTGCTCGTCACCCACGACGAGGGCGCCGTCCAGGCGTTGAACCCGGAACGCGTGCTCCTCATGCCCGACGGCGACGAGGATCTGTGGAACGACTCCTACCTCGAACTGGTCGCCGAGGAGTAGTCCTCCAGATACGCGCGCATACGACGCAGACCCTCGGCGGTGGCCTCGGGCGTGCCCACGTAGCTCAGACGCACGTAGCCACGGCCACGCCCACCGAACCCGGAAGCGGGCGTCACCACCACCTTGGCACGATGCAGCAGATCGACCGCGAATGCGTGGTCATCCATGCCGGTGTCGCGCACGTCCACCAGCACGTAGAACGCGCCGTCCGGCGTCGCGCATGAGACAAGCGGCATGTCCGCCACGGCGGCGACGACCATGTCGCGGTTCGCGCGGTAGACGGACGTCATCTCGTCGAGGATCTCGTTCGACCCCTCCAACGCGGCCACCGCGCCCTGCTGCAACGCGCCCGGCACACAGGAGACGATGTCCTCCTGCATCACCGTCATCCGGTCGATGATCGGCTTCGGGCCGAACGCCGCGCCGATGCGCCAACCGGTCATCGCGAACGTCTTCGAGAAACTGTCCACCACCACGGTGCGGCGGCGCATGCCCGGCACCGCGGCGATCGACAGACATTCGACCGACGGATCGTAGACGAACGAGCGGTACACCTCGTCGCTGATCACCCACAGGTCATGCCGTTCGCACACTTCGGCGATGAGATCCAGCTGCTCCGCGTCGATGACCGCCCCCGTCGGGTTCGACGGCGAATTGAGCAGGATCGCGCGCGTGCGCGGCGTGACCGCCGCCTCCACGTCCGCCGCCTGCATGCGGAAGCCGTGGCCCGCGTCGAGCGGCACCGGCACGACGTTCGCGCCGACGAGCCTCACCTGTCCGAAATAGTTCGCATAGCCGGGGTCGGGGATCAGGATGTCGTCGCCCGGGTCGAGCGTCGCGAGCATCGCCAGATACACGGCCTCCATGCCGCCCGCCGTGACGATCACGTCCGTGTCCGGATCGTAGTCGGTGCCATCCGCCGCGTTGCGGTGCTCGCACCACGCCTCACGCAGCGCGACCGCGCCACGGTTCGGCGTGTAGTGCGTGTCGTCGAGGCTCGCGGCCCGGTAGGCGGCGTCGATGACCGGCTGCGGGGTGTCGAATCCGGGTTCGCCGATCGCGAACGAGACGGCGTCCGGCACGCCCGCGGCGAGTTCGAACATCTCGCGCACGCTCGGATACAGGGCTTCGGCGGCGCGCTTCGATACCTTCGGCATGACGGCATACTCCTTGTGCATCCATTCGGATTCGTCGTATGCGGCGGCGGGGTCGCGGTTCCCCTTCACGAACCACGACCCCGCCGCCGAAATCCATAGGTTGCCGGCAAGTATGCCATCGTCGCGTTACGCGGAGGAGAGCGTGTCCGATGCGCGAGAAACGGCGATGGACGCTCCGGCGGCGGGTCAGTCGAAGAACCCGTTTCCGATCGACGGCATGCTCCGGTATGGCGGACGGTACGGCGGACGATGCGTGCGGTCGCCGTACAGGTCCTCATGGCCGAACGCGGTGGCGTGTCGGTCGCGGCGCATGTACTCGTACACGTCCACGTCGGTCGGATCGGGCTGGTTCGACCAGTCGACGCCTCCCGACAGCAGCGGGTCGCGCACGTCGATGCGGCTGCGCATCAGTTCGATGTCCTCCGACGCGTCCGCCAGACGGTCCGGATCCGTGCGCCTCAGCCGCTGTTCGACCAGATCGAGATAGGCGCGTTGGCTCTGCAGATCCTCATGCAGCCGCACCTCCTCGCACAACGCCGTGTACAGCCGCTCCCCGCGGCATGCGCGCTGCGCCTGCTCGACGGTCTCCTCGTGCCGGCGATCCGCCTCGACGCGTTCCCGCGAAGCATCGATCTCGTGCGCCAACCCGTCGAACAGCGTGGAAAGGCGTTCGTCCATCCGCGAGTTCACGGTGTCGCGCAGGGAACGCTGGCGGGCGAACGGACGTTCGCCGTTGACCCGCAGCGACAGCATGCCGGTCGGTTCGAATTCGCGCGACCGTCCCTCCACCCATTGCGGCGCGTCGCTTTTCGGCACGCCGGTCAGCGTGCGGGGCTTCGGCGGGCTGCCGGGCTTCGACAGCTCCGACACGTGGAACGAGGACATGAACCCGTCCTCGTCCCGCACGACGAGATGCGGCCACGGCCATTTGGACCGCTTCGCCTCGGCGAACAGCTCCCGGGACGGGTCGACGACGGCGTATCCGCGTTCGACGGCCATGCGGGCCGCTGTCCCGATGATCGTCGCGGCCCTGTCCACCTGATCGTCCGACACATACCGCCTGTCGACGTCCTCCCGGAACAGCTGGACCCACGACCGCGCCGTCGCGTCCTCGTCCTGCATGATGATCTCGTCCGACATGATGTCGCTCCTTCTCCCGATGCGCGGCCTACGCTGGCCGCCTTGCGGACCTTCGTCGTCCGCCGACACGCACCACCATGCCGCGTCTGTGAGGTATATGCAAATCGCATGTGAACAATGTGCATAACGGTGCATAACTCTGTGCATAACCGCTGGATATCGGGGTGAAACCGTACGGATGGGATTGCGATGTCGCAATCCGATCGTGTCGGGTTCCGCCGACGGCGTATTCGGATGTTCCGCCGAAATCATGCACGACACGCCGCGTCGACGGAAACCGTACCCGATATGCCGGCCCGTACGGGCGTGTGTTAGCTTCTAGGAGAGACGCGGGGCACGCCGTCGTTCCCGTCTCGCACGGCAACGATCGAGGACGGCGGCAGGAGGTGCGCCATGGGCGATGCGCGACGGGAGATGGAACGGCTGCGGCCGGTCTACGAGACCGGCGTGCTCAGACTGCTGCTGCGACGCAACTCGCGCCTGTACGTGGCGTTGCTCAAGGCGGCGTTCGACCCGCTGACCGGCGAACTGCCGCGCGAGACGCTGGAGGAACGGTTCGCGCAGGGACTCGCCGCGCTCGCCGACATCGGCGAATACGCGCTGGACCCCGACCTCACGTTCGGCCAGGCCGCGCATCGCATGCTCGTCGACCTGACCCGCGAGGGCGAAGGCGACTACGCCTGGCTCGCCAACTCGCACGACGCCGCATCCCACCGGTTCCTCTACCGGCTGACCGCGCGCGCCCACCGCGCCATCGAGGCGCTGGGGCGGCTGGAGGACGAATCCCGCACCCTGTCCGGCGCGCAGGCCAACAGCATCATCATGGAGATCGAGCACGCTCGCATGCGGCTGACCGCCGACCCCGGCGAACGCGTGCGCCTGCTCAACCGCGAGATCAAGGAGCGCAAGCACGAGATCAGACGCATCCAGCAGGGGATGCGGCATGAGACGCTCGACGACTCGCAGGTGGAGGACATCATCGCCGTCATCCACAACACGTTGCGCGGCGTGCCCGTCGACCTGCGTGAGCTCGTGCTCGCCGAACGGGACAACGGCGACGCGCTCCGCCGGCGCATGCAGGCCGGCGACATGGACGTCGACGAGATCCTGAACGCCTACAACGCCGAATACCGCGCGAACTTCGGCGAATCCGACATGGGGCGCCGCTTCGAGGACGCCTTCCAGGTGATCATCACCGACGAGGGACGCCAGCAGATCGACGAGGCGATGCGCGACATCGCGAGGACGCCCTACCTCGCCGGGGAGGCCTCCGCGCTGCTCGGACAGGTGCGTGACGAGCTCGCCCACATCTACGACGGCATCGAGGCGGTGCGCGCGCAGATGCGCGTCTCCAACGAGGAGATCGGCAGACTCGTGCGCCAGCAGACCGACACGCGGTACAGGTCGATGCTCGCGCGGCTCAACCGCCTGTACGCCGCCGTCAACGCCGATGCGAAAGCCCATCCGGGCGCCGACGGCAGACCCTACGCCACCGATGTCGGCGGCGTACGGCTCTCCCCACTGCCCACGCGGCCGGCACGGTCGATGGTCCGCGCGGCGGCGCCCGGACTGGACCGCGACGCCGGGGACGCCGACATGCCCCGCATCGACCTGAAGACGCTGATCGACAACGGCGGCCCACGGCTGCGCCGCATGATCGCGCTCATCCGGCGGGAACCGGTGATGGCCGACGGCGGGATCGACATCGCCGCCAGCTTCAACCGGTTGCCGGAAGCGGACCGGCGCGAAAGCGAGCTCGTCGGATTCCTCGGGGCAATCGGCGGACAGGAGGACGGCGACGCCGTCTGGCATTGCGTGACGATCGACGGGAGGCCGCGGGACTGGCGCACACGTGCGTTGGTCGCCGACGAGGACGAACTGGACGCCATCATGGAGGAAGGATGATTATGGACGAGGAAACCAACCCCGACGCCCTGTTCGAAGGGGACCGCGGCGACATGGGCGCGGACGCCCGCAGGGCCGCCATCGCGCTCAAACGCGAACGGTACGTCGAAGGCGAGCTGTACGACCTCGTCAACGACAACCGCGACGCCGTCGTCCGATCGCTCAACAACGACATGCTCGAGCTCGTCGAGGACGAACGTTACCGCATCATGTACGCGACGCCCGTCGCCGGGCCCGACGTCGCGCTGCGCTCGCTCAAGACGCGCACCAGCCTCAAACGCGAGGAGGCCGCCCTGCTCGCGTTCCTGCGCATCCGCGTGCTCGAATACGAGAACATGCGGGTGGCGGAGGACCAGTGGATCGTCGGCTTCGACGAGATGCGCGCCGCGCTCGCCACCGGCGCCGGATACCTCGCCTCGCGCAACGACGAGGAAGGCGTGCTCAGACAGGTGGGCACGCTCGTCAACACGATGGTCACCTACGGCTACCTGTCCGACACCGACGACGACGCCATGTACCGGATCACGCCGCTCGTCCCCGTCGTGCTCGACCGGGAGCTGGCGGACGCATGGCTCGGCATCGCCGGCGGTGACGGCGACGGGGCCGTCGATGACGGCGCGGACGATGGCGCCGACGTGGATGGCGCCGACGAAGACGGCGCCGAAGCGGAAGAGGAGGAGTGAGCATGGCCGCCAGGGAACTGCAGATGATCGCCGACCGGTGGATGATGGAAAGCCGCCGTCTCGTCAATTGGGGCTCGTACCAGGGCTACCACGAATTCAGGCCGTCCACCGACCCGAAGCTCCCCGTCACGCTGCTCGCCGGAGCCAGCGAATCCGGCAAATCCACGCTCGTGGACGCGCAGATCTCGCTGCTGTACCCGACCGGCACGCCGTTCAACAAGGCGTCGAACTCGGGGCGCTCCGAACGCAGCGACTACACGTACCTGCGCGGCATGGTCGGCGTCGGCAGCACCGCGGGCGGCGACGAGCCGGTCTACCTGCGCGGCCGCGACGACGACGGGGCGCCGCAGGCCGTATGGGGCGCCATCGTCGACACCTACGTGAACGCCACCAGCGGCCAGACGCTGTCATGCGCCAAATTCCTCTACCTGATGGCGGGCGACGGCCGCGGCGACATACGCCGGCAGTACGCGGCATGGGGCAAGCCGATCGACCCGCGGCTCATGGACGCCTACCGCGACCATCCGTTCACCCCCACGCAGCTGAGGGACACGTACCCCGGATGCGAGACCTTCACCAGCGCCGACGCGTTCCACGAACACATCTGGGACATGATGGGACTGAGCGAGGAGGCCTGTCGGCTGCTGCACAAGATCCAATCGGCGGACGCGCCGTCGAGACTCGACGACATCTTCAAGCAGGGTGTGCTCGGCGTGCCCGAAGCCCTGGCCCTGGCGCGCGACACCGTCGACGATTACGAACGCTACGAGGCGAACTTCACCGAAATGGAACGCAAGGCGAAACGCGTGACGGCGCTCACCGGCATCCGGGACGCATGCGAAGCCTACGACGACGCATGCCGGCGCGTCCGGACATTCGACCCGGTCGATCCGTCCAAGGAGGCCGGATCGGCGGCGATACGGCGGTGGGCGATCGCGCGGATGGCCGACGAGGTCGCCGCACGGCTGCCCATCGACGAACGCGAGCACCGCGAGCACCAGGCCGCCGCCGAAACCGCATACCGAGACGGCGAGAAGATCCGCGCGGGCATCGACGCCATCCGCGACCGCATCAGGGGGTTGGACGGTGGCAACCTCGCGCGGATGGAGATGGAACTCGAACAGGCCAGGCGCATGCTCGACGACGTGAAGACGAACCGCGGGCGCATCGAGGTCGGGTTCGAGACGATCGGCGAGACGATGCCCGGAGACGAGCATGCCTGGACGGAGAGGCGCATCGCCGCCGTGGACTTCACCCGCCTGTACGACCGGCGGGCGCAGGAGCTGGACGAGACGCGCGACCGCGCGGTCGCCGCCCGCTCCGCGGCGAACGACGAGCTGCGCCGCCTCGAACGCGACTATGAGCGCCAGAAGACGCAGCGCACCCGCATCACCCAGCAGATGGACGAGACCCGCGCCATGCTCTGCAGGGCCACCGGACTGTCCGCCGGCGAACTGCCGTACGTCGCCGAACTCATGGACGTGCGCGAGGACGAGGAACAGTGGCGTCTGGCCATGAACGTCACCTACGGCGCCATCGCGCAGACCATCCTCGTCGACAAGCGCCACGAACGTGGCTTCGCCGCCAAGATCAGCGCCATCGACCCGCATGCGATGGCGCGACGCACCTGGCAGTTCGTCGACACCTCGGAGCGCTTCGGGGCGGACGACGGAAAGGCCGCGGGCGACGGCCCGTGGATGTCCTCGAAGCTGCGGTATCGCGAGGATTCGCCGTTCGCCGATTGGCTGCGCGCGCAGACCGCATCCGAACGGTTCGACGCCGTATGCGTCGACGCCATCGACGACGCCGACCGCGAACGCCGCCAGGTGCAGGCCGACGGGCAGATCAAAAGCGGCAAACGCGGGCAGCACGGCGTCAAGGACCGTCGCGAGGTCATCGGTTATGTCACCGAGGCCTATCTGGACGCGCTGAAGCACGGCATCGCCGAAGCGCGCGGCCGCTCGGAACGGGCGGAAAGCGACTACATGGAGGCGAAACAGCGTGCGGAGGCCCTGCGCAGCGGGCTCGAACTCGCCAAGCAGCTCGCCTACACGTCATGGGAGAGCGTCGACGTGGAATCCGCCTCGGCCACGGTGGACGGGCTCGAGGCGTCGATCGCCGCGATCAGGAACAACCCGGAGCTCGCCGAGCTCGTCCGACGTGAGGAATCGATGAGAGAGGAGCTCGACCGCAACGAGCAGCGCCGGTTCGCCGAGAAACGTGACGCCGACGCCGCGGCGTCCGCCTGCGAAGCCGCCCGACGGTGGCTGGACGCCAACCGGAGCCATGCGTCGCGGGAGACCGACGGCGATGCGGACGCCGCCGGGCGCGTGGGCGCCGCGCCGTTGGACGAGAGCGCGGAAACGGCGCTCGAACACTCCTATGAGGACGGGTTCTCGGGAATCGCGGACGCTGCGCTGCGGGCCCACATGATCATCGGGGCGGGCGCAGACGCGCCGGCCGCGGGCACGTCGTTCCCCGAACGCGTTATCGCGAGGATGCGCGACGACATGACCGCCCGCATCGACGCGCTCGCCTCCCAGGTCTCGGCCGCGAAGACGGTCGTCGAAGCCCGGATGGAATCGTACAAGGGCATGTACGCCGCGGACGACGACGCGCTGTCGGCCACAGTGGTGGACCGCCGGTACTATCTCGACGAGCTGGAGGGACTGTCGCGACTGACCGCCGGCGAGGCGACCGGCGCCGAATACCGGCGTTGCCTGGAACAGCTGCTGATGAGCCTGCTGACCATCAAACGCGCCGTCGACACCGACGAGGCAGGCATCCGCGACCAGCTCGACCGCATCAACGCCATGCTCGACGGGCAGCGGTTCGGCCCCAAGCACGGCAGCCTGTCCCTGCATGCGGACGTGCGCAAGCCGGACCGGGGCTTCTCCTCGCAGCTGACCCGGACCATCGGCGCGCTCAACGACTGGAAGGCGTCGGGGAGCGACGATACGGCGGTGATGCGCAAGGTGTTCACCTCGTGCGGCGGCGTCATCGGTCTGCTGCGCGCCCAGCTCGCGCAGGTGAGGGACGCGAACGGTGTGAAGAGCTACGGCGCGCGCGACCTCGACCCGCGGTGCCGTTCGTCCTTCTACGCGATCGTGCACCACGAGGACGGGCTCGACGAGCGCATCACCTCCACCGGCGGACGGTCCGGCGGAGCCCTGCAGGAGCTCACCTCGTTCGTCTACGGCGCCGCGCTCATCTACCTGCTCGGCGGAGGCATGGAGAACCGTCTCAAACCCAACTACACGACGCTGTTCCTCGACGAGGCGCTCATCAAGGCGGACGGCCGCTACACGCAGCGCGCCCTCACCGTGCTGCCGCGCCTCGGCTTCCAGGTGATCGTCTCCGCGCCGGAAAGCAAGACTGGCGAGATTCTCGAGGTCTCCACCAAGGCCTACGTCACCTACAAGAACCCCGACACCGGCCTCACCTCCCTGCGCGAGGCCGACCTCGCCGGAGAAGGGGAGGATGAATCCGCGGACGTCGCCTGACGGCATGACGGTCCGGCCGGGAGACACGCCGTCGAACAGGTGTTCGATATGCGTCGGGGTTTCGGGTATTCTGGGTGCGGAAAATCCGCGGCCGGACGCGTGCCGCGGCGACTGACGGAAGGCGGGGATCGTGGCGACGAAACGGAAGACGACGGGCGGCAGGAACGGCGAGGTCGTCGTCGAGAAGGTGATGACCAGCGATTCGTTCCTCACGCGCGAGATCCGCAAGGCGCCGCTCGTCGAGCACGACGGTTCGCTCGTGGCGGACATCTCGCACATCCCCAACGACCTCAAGATCACCATCCAGGGCGCGCGCGAGCACAACCTCAAGAACGTGGACCTCGCGATCCCGCGCAATCGCATGGTCGTGTTCACCGGCCTGTCCGGTTCGGGCAAATCCTCGCTCGCGTTCGACACCCTGTTCGCCGAGGGCCAGCGCCGCTACGTCGAATCGCTGTCCGCGTACGCGCGCCAGTTCCTCGGTCAGATGGACAAGCCGGACGTCGACTTCATCGAAGGCCTGAGCCCCGCCGTGTCCATCGACCAGAAGACCACGAACCGCAACCCGCGCTCCACCGTCGGCACCATCACCGAGATCTACGATTACCTGCGTCTCCTGTTCGCGCGCACCGGCGTGCCGCACTGCCCCGAATGCGGCGAACCCGTCGCCTCGCAGACCCCGCAGCAGATCGTCGACGCGCTCATGGACTATCCGGAACGCACCCGCTTCCAGATTCTCGCGCCCGTCGTCAAAGGCCGCAAGGGCGAATTCGTCGACATGCTCGAACTGCTACGCTCCGACGGCTACGCCCGCGCGCTCATCGACGGCCAGATGCGGCAGCTGTCCGATGACATCACGCTCGCCAAGCAGAAGAAGCACACCATTGAGGTCGTCGTCGACCGTCTCGTCGTCAAGGACGGCATGCGCCAGCGGCTCACCGACTCGGTCGAGACGGCGCTGAAGCTCGCCAACGGCTCCATCGTCATCGACTTCGTCGACGAGGAGGAGGGAAGCCCCGCCCGCCGTCGGCCGTTCTCCGAACACCGCAGCTGTCCGAACGGGCACGTGCTCGAACTCGACGAGATCGAGCCGCGCACCTTCTCCTTCAACGCGCCTTACGGCGCATGCCCCGCCTGCACCGGTCTCGGCTTCAAGCTCGAGATCGACCCGGAGCTCGTCATCGCCGACCCGGACAAGTCGCTCGCCGACGGCGTCATCGAACCGTGGAGCAACACGAAGATGACCGCCCAGTACTATGGCCATCTGCTCGAAGGCCTCGCCCGCGAGATGGGCTTCTCGATGCGCACCCCGTGGAAGGACCTGCCCGCCGACGTGCGCCACGACATCCTCTACGGCCACGAGTTCAAGGTCGACGTCTCCTACCGCAACCGTTGGGGCCGTCTCAGGGAATACTCCACCGGCTTCGAAGGCGTGGTGCGTTCGCTCATGCGCAAGCACGAGGAGACCGACTCGCAGTCGATGAGGGAGTACTACGAGTCGTACATGCGCGAAGTGCCTTGCCAGGTGTGCCACGGCAGGCGTCTCAAGCCCGAGGTGCTGGCCGTCACCGTCGGCGGCCTGTCCATCTTCGACGTGTGCGACATGCCCGTCGTGCGCGGGCTCGCCTGGGTCAACGGGCTCAAGCTCGAAGGCGCGGACGCGAAGATCGCCGGCGAGGTGCTCAAGGAGATTCGCGCCCGCCTCGGCTTCCTCAACGACGTCGGCCTCGACTACCTCACCCTGTCGCGCGCCGCCGCCACCCTGTCCGGCGGCGAGGCGCAGCGCATCCGTCTCGCCACGCAGATCGGTTCCGGCCTCGTCGGCGTCATGTACGTGCTCGACGAGCCGTCCATCGGCCTGCACCAGCGCGACAACGCGCGTCTCATCGAGACGCTCCACCATCTGCGCGACCTCGGCAATACGCTCATCGTCGTCGAGCACGACGAGGACACGATCCGCGAGGCCGACTGGCTGGTCGACATCGGCCCCGGCGCCGGCGAGCACGGCGGCGAGGTCGTCTACTCGGGGCCCGCGAAGCATCTCGTCGAGGCGAAACGCTCGATCACCGGCGACTACATCGCCCACCGCCGCGAGATTGCCGTGCCCGCCCACCGCCGCAAGGTGAGGAGGACCGCCCAGCTCAAGGTCGTCGGCGCGCGCGAGAACAACCTCAAGAACATCGACGTGAGCTTCCCGCTCGGCGTGTTCACCGTCGTCACCGGCGTCTCCGGATCCGGCAAATCCTCGCTCGTCAACACGATCCTCTACCCGGTCCTCGCCGACAAGCTCAACGGCGCGCGCATCGTGCCCGGCAAGCACCGCCGCGTCGAAGGGCTCGACCAGGTCAGGAAGGTCATCCACGTCGACCAGAACCCGATCGGGCGCACGCCGCGCTCCAACCCCGCCACCTACACGGGCGTGTGGGACAAGATCCGCGCCCTGTTCGCCAAGACGCCCGAGGCGCAGGTGCGCGGCTACGGGCCCGGCCGTTTCTCCTTCAACGTGAAGGGCGGCCGTTGCGAAGCATGCCATGGCGACGGCACGCTCAAGATCGAGATGAACTTCCTGCCCGACGTGTACGTGGAATGCGAGACCTGCCATGGCAAACGCTACAACCGCGAGACCCTCGAGGTGAAGTACAACGGCAAGACCGTCTCCGACATCCTCGACATGCCCATCGAGGAGGCCGCCGACTTCTTCAAGGCGTACACCGGCATCTCCCGGTACCTCAAGACCCTCGTGGACGTCGGCCTCGGCTACATCCGCCTCGGCCAGCCCGCCCCGACGCTCTCCGGCGGCGAATCCCAGCGCGTCAAGCTCGCCACCGAACTGCAGCGCAGGTCCGACGGCAGGACCGTGTACATCCTCGACGAGCCGACCACCGGCCTGCACTTCGAGGATGTGAACAAGCTGCTCAAGGTGCTGCAGGGGCTCGTCGACAAGGGCAACACGGTCATCGTCATCGAGCACAACCTCGACGTGGTCAAGTCGGCCGACTGGATCATCGACCTCGGGCCCGAGGGCGGCGACGGCGGCGGCACCGTCGTCACGCAGGGCACGCCCGAACAGGTGGCGCAATGCGAATCGTCGTGGACCGGCCGCTTCCTCAAAGGCATGCTCTGAAAGGCGACGCCGTGACCAACGACATCGAACGGCACTCGCCCGAGGCATGGCGGCGGACCGCCGACGCGTTGCGCGGGGAGGCGACGGACGGCACGTCCGACGCCGACGGCGCGACGGCGAAGACGAACCGCAACGGGGCGCCGCTGCTCGGCGACTCGCGCGACCTGTTCCGTCCGAAATCCTCGGACATCCCCGCCGAACCCGGCGTGTACAAATGGCGCGACGGCGAAGGCCGCGTCATCTACGTCGGCAAGGCGAAGAACCTGCGCAACAGGCTCGCCAACTACTTCCAGCCGCTGTACCTGCTGCACCCGCGCACGCAGACCATGGTGCTCACCGCCCGCAGCCTCGAATGGACCGTCGTCGGCACCGAACTCGAATCGCTCACCCTCGAATACACGTGGATCAAGGAGTTCGACCCCCGGTTCAACGTGCAGTTCCGCGACGACAAGACCTACCCGTACCTCGCGGTCTCCGTCGGCGAGACGGTGCCGCGCGTGTGGGTGACGCGCAGCCGCAAACGCCGCGACACCCGCTACTTCGGCCCCTACGCGAAGGTGTGGGACCTGCGCCACGGACTCGACCGGCTCCTGCGCACCTTCCCCGTGCGCACCTGCGCCGACGGCGTCTACCGCAAGGCCGAACTCACGGGACGGCCCTGCCTGCTCGCCTCCATCGGCAAATGCTCCGCGCCGTGCGTCGGCCGCATCGACGCGAAGGAGCACCGGCGCATGTGCGAACGGCTCGTCGGCGTGATGACCGGCAGACTCGGCAAGTCGTACATCGCGCAGCTCACCCGCGACATGAAGGCCGCCAGCGCCGACCTCGAATTCGAGAAGGCGGCGCGCCTGCGCGACGAGATCGCCATGCTCTCCACCGTCGTCCAGCAGAACGCGGTCGTGCTCGACGACCAGGTCGACGCCGACGTGTTCGGCTTCGCCACCGACGAGATCGAAGCCTCCGTGCACGCGTTCCACGTGCGCGCCGGCACGATCCGCGGCGAACGCAACTGGAGCGTCGAACGCGTCGACGACGTCGACGACGCCGATCTCATGGCCGACCTGCTCGTGGGCGTCTACTCGGACGCGCGGAACGACGCCGCGGCCGGGAACGCGACGGCGAAGGTCGAGGAACGGCGCGACGCCATCGGGTCCACGCAGCGCGTGACCGCGACCGACGCGGCGTCCCGCGCGCGGGCGACGCGCGAACGCAACGCGCGACAGGAGGTCACCGGGCGCGCCGACCTGCTCGCCCCCATCGCCCCGGTGCCCCGCGAGGTCATCACGCCCATCGAACTCGAACCGTCCCGGCGCGAGGAGCTCGAAACCTGGCTGACCGGACTGCGCGGCGGCGCGGTCACGATCCGCGTCGCCGGCAGAGGCGACAAGCGGCAGCTCATGGACCGGGCGAACGACAACGCCGCGCAGGCGCTGGCCCGCGCCAAGATGAGCCGCATCGCCGACATCGGCGCACGCACCCGCGCCATGAACGAGGTCGCCGACGCGCTGGGCCTCGCCGACGCCCCGCTGCGCATCGAATGCTACGACATCTCCAACACGGTCGGCGGGGCCTTCCAGGTGGCCTCCATGGTCGTGTTCGAGGACGCCGTCGCCAAGAAAAGCGAATACCGGCGCTTCGCCATCCGCGGCAAGGACGGCCAAGGCGCGCTCGACGACCTGAGCGCCCTCTACGAGACGCTGACGCGGCGCTTCCGTCACGGCAACATCGCCGGCGACTCCGGCGAGAGCATCGAGGCGGAACGACGCGCGAAGACGGCGACGGACGCGCGCGCCGATGCCCGAAGCGGCACGGTCGCGGAAGACGACGGAACGAGGAAGGACACGGTCCAGCAGAACACGGACCGGCGCCGGTTCGCCTACAAGCCGAACCTCGTCGTCGTCGACGGCGGCAGGCCGCAGGCCATGGCCGCCGCGAAGGCGCTCGCCGACTGCGGCATCGACGACGTGGCCGTATGCGGGCTCGCCAAACGGCTCGAAGAGGTGTGGGTGCCGGACGACGACTACCCGATCATCCTCAAACGCCAATCCGAGGGCATGTACCTGCTGCAGCGCGTGCGCGACGAATCGCACCGCTTCGCCATCACCTACCACCGGCAGACGAGACGCAAGGGGGCGTTGCGCAGCGCCCTCGACGGCATCCCCGGCGTGGGACCCGCCTACCAGAAACGGCTGCTCGCGCGGTTCGGTTCGGTCAAGGCGATGCGCGGCGTCGGCGTCGAGGAGCTGGAGCAGGTCAAGGGGATAGGCCATGCCAAGGCGCAGGCCATCTACGACGCCCTGCACGCGGACGGTGCGGACGGCGCCGGCGGCACCGGCGGCCCCGGCACGCGCCGGCCATGAGCAGACGGCTTCCGACCGCGGTCCGGACGGCCCGAGTAGGATGGTCGGGAGAACCGGGAAGGCAAGGAGGGAAGCATGACGATCGCCAATCGGTGCGCGGTGCTCGGCAAGCCCATCGCGCATTCGCTGTCGCCCGTGCTGCACAACGCGGCGTACCGTTCGCTCGGACTCGACGACTGGACGTACGACAGGCACGAGGTGGGGGAGGAGGACCTCGACGGGTTCCTCAAGGGGCTCGACCCCACGTGGCGTGGTCTCAGCCTGACGATGCCGCTCAAGAAGACCATCCAGCCGTACGGCACGCCCCGCAACGTGTGGGCGCGGGAGCTCAACGTCGCCAACACGGCGGTGTTCGACTGGGACGAGGCCACCCACGACGATCCCGCATGGCCCCACGGGAAGCCGGCGATCAGGCTCTACAACACCGACGTGGTCGGCATCCAGCTGGCCTTCGACCACGCCGACCGGGAACTCGGCGTGCATCGCGACGGGCGGGCGGGACGCCGCGCGCTCATCGTCGGCAACGGCAACACCGCCACGTCGGCCGCGGCGGCCTGCCTGATGCTGCCGGGCGTCGAACGCATCACCATCGCCGCGCGCCATCCCGGCCGCGACCTCGGACTGGACTCCGCCGCGAAGGCGTTCCGCGGCGTCGAAGGCCGCCCCTACGACGAGATCGACCTGTCCGACGCGGACGGGGTGACCGCCGCCGCCGGCGAATCCGACTACGTGATCAACACGATTCCCGGGCATGCCGCGGACGGCCTCGCCGAAACGCTCGACTGCTCCGGCAACGCGTTCGGCGGCATGCTGCTCGACGTGGTCTACGACCCGCGTCCCACGAAGCTCATGCAGGCGTGGCGCGCCCACGGCGGCCATGCGATCGGCGGCGAGGAGATGCTCCTGTACCAGGCGCTCATCCAGGTGCTGCTCATGACGGGCATCTGGGACGACGATCCGCCGTCCGACGCCGACCGCCGCCTGCAGGACGTCACCGTCGACGACGACCATCTGGAGATCGCCATGAGAAAGGCGTTGGAGGAGGCGCTGTGATGGAGGACCATGACGCGATGAACGACGCGGCAGCCGCCGCGTCCCATGACGACGAGCCCGCGCCCGCCAACGGCTTCGAGGTGCTGCTCATCACCGGCATGTCCGGTGCGGGGCGCTCGCACGCCGCCGACTGCGTGGAGGACATGGGCTGGTACGTGGTCGACAACATGCCGCCCAAGCTGCTCGTCCCGCTCGTCGACATGATGACCAACGCCGGCGACGGCAAGGGCGTGCACAAGCTCGCCGCCGTCATCGACGTGAGGTCGCGCGAATACTTCGACGACCTCAACGAGGTGCTCAGCCATCTCGACGACCTCGGCGTGCACACCCGCATCCTGTTCCTCGACGCCAGCGACGACGTGCTCGTCACCCGCTACGAGAAGGTGCGCAGGCCCCATCCGCTCCAGCACGGCAACCGTCTCATCGACGGCATCAACGAGGAGCGGGCGCTGCTCGCGAACCTCAAGGAGCGTGCGGACATGGTCATCGACACCTCCGCGCTGAGCATCCACCAGCTATCCACCAAACTGTACGAGGCGATGGTCGGATCCGGTCCGAAGACGGTCTCCGTGCACATCTTCAGCTTCGGGTTCAAATACGGCACCCCCACCGACGCGGACTTCGTGGCCGACGTGAGGTTCCTGCCCAACCCGTTCTGGGTGCCCAGCCTGCGCGAGCTGACCGGATGGGACAAGCCCGTCGCCGACTACGTGCTGAACAGCAAGGGGGCGTCCGAATTCCTCGACGCCTACGAGAAGGCGCTGCTCGTCGCCATCGACGGATACGCGCGCGAGGACAAGCATTTCGTGACGATCGCGGTGGGTTGCACGGGCGGCCAGCACCGGTCGGTCGCCATGAGCGAGGCCCTGGCGAAACGTTTGCGCTCACACGGGCTGGATGTCACCGTTTCCGCCCGCGAACAGCGCAGACGCCGGTGAACGCGCCCGTCGCGGCGCTGACCACATGTCGAGACGTCGGCCGCGAAAAAGTGAAAACGGCGCGACTGTTGTCCAAGATGGTCGGTATCACAGATTCGGCGGACGGCGGGGAAGAGTCCCCGCTTGCAGACCCGAACCCCTGAAACCATTGAGAGGGACGAGACTTAGGAGGTTGGCTCTTGGCTCTTCTGGATGATGTGAAAAGCGAGCTCGCGGCGCTTGAGGACGAGAAGGCGGACGCCAGGAAGGCGCAGGTCACCGCCATGATCCGCTTCGCCGGCGGCTTCATGAACAACGCCCAGAAGCAGATCGTCATGCTCGCCACCTTCGATTCCCTGGTCGCGGCCCAGTGGCTGCGCGACAACATCGAGGACCTGTACAACCTCGAGGCCAAGCTCATCAGCTCCACGAGGACGACGCCGAAGGGCTCCCACCAGTACCATGTGGTCAAGGTGGAGCGCGGCGCGGTGAACCTGGCCGTGGCCACCGGCCTCATCGACCGCAACAAGGCCGTGCGCGGCCTGCCCGTCAAAATCGTGCAGGGCAAGATCGCCCAGGTGCGCGCCGCATGGCGCGGCGCCTTCATGGCCAAGGGCATCCTGTCCGACCTGGGCAAGAACCCGTACATGGAGATCATCTGCCCGTGCAACGAGGCCGCGATGGCCTTGGCCGGCCTCGCCCGGCGACTCGGCATCACCGCCAAGCCGCGCCAGCTCAGCAAATCCTATCGCGTGACGCTCACCGATCCGGACTCCATCGAACGCATGCTCAACTCGATGGGCGCCATGCGTTCCGCCCGCGACTGGACGGGCAAGCGCTCGGACGGCGAGACCCGCTCCAAGGCGAACCGCCTCGCCAACTTCGACGACGCGAACATGCGCCGCTCCGCCAAGGCCGCGGCCGAGGCGTGCGACAAGGTGCGCAAGGCGTTCGAACTGTTCGACGCCGCCGGCGTGGACGTGCCGGACAACCTGCGCGCCGCCGGCCAGCTGCGCCTCGAGCACGGCGACGCCAGCCTGGAGGAGCTCGGCCGTCTCGCCGAGCCGCCGATCTCCAAGGACGCCATCGCCGGACGCATCCGCCGTCTGCTCCAGCTCGCGGAGAAGACCGCCAAGTCGCGTTCCTGAACGTTTTCATAACGATTCGGCGATACGTTCCAAAAATTCCTGTGTCAGGCCCGCCCGGACGGCGGGCCTGTTGTATTATGCGAAGTGGCAAGAAACCGCCACTTTCCCGCGCAAGCGGTTAGGAAAGGATATTCATGAAGACACTCAAGGATCTCGGAGACCTCAAGGGCAAGCGCGTCCTGGTCCGCGCCGATTTCAACGTCCCGCTGGACGGCACCACGATCACCGACGACGGCCGCATCAAGGCCGCCCTGCCGACGATTAAGGCCCTGCGCGAGGAAGGCGCGAAGGTCATCCTGATGGCCCACCTCGGCCGTCCGAAGGGCAAGGTCGTCCCGGAGCTGTCCCTGGCCCCGGTCGCCGCCCGTCTCGGCGAGCTGCTCGGCGTCGACGTGCCGCTGGCCGCCGACACCTACGGCGAGGACGCCCAGGCCAAGGTCGCCGCGATGAACGACGGCGACGTCGTCCTGCTGCAGAACGTCCGCTTCAACCCGGAGGAGACCAGCAAGGATCCGGCCGTGCGCGCCCCGTACGCCAAGAAGATCGCCGCCCTCGGCGACGTCTTCGTCTCCGACGGCTTCGGCGTCGTCCACCGCGCCCAGGGCTCCAACTACGACGTGGCCGCCGATCTGCCGGCCGCCGCCGGCCTGCTGGTCGAGAAGGAGGTCAAGGCTCTGTCCAAGGCCACCGAGAACCCGGAGCGCCCGTTCACCGTCGTGCTCGGCGGCTCCAAGGTCTCCGACAAGCTCGGCGTCATCGAGAACCTGCTCGACAAGGCCAACCGCCTCGTCATCGGCGGCGGCATGGTGTTCACCTTCCTCAAGGCCAAGGGCTACGAGGTCGGCACCTCCCTGCTCGAAGAGGACCAGCTCGACAAGGTCAAGGGCTACATCGAGACCGCCGAGAAGAACGGCGTCGAGCTCGTGCTGCCGACCGACATCGTCGTGAACGCCGGCTTCCCGGCCGGTGACACCCCGGTCGCCCCGGAGGTCGTCGCCGCCGACGCCATCCCGGCCGACAAGATGGGCCTCGACATCGGCCCGGAGTCCCAGAAGCTGTTCCACGACAAGATCGTCGACTCCAAGACCGTCGTGTGGAACGGCCCGATGGGCGTCTTCGAGATCCCGGAGTTCGCGGCCGGCACCAAGGCCGTCGCGCAGGGCCTGGTCGACGCGACCGCGGCCGGCGCGTTCACCATCGTCGGCGGCGGCGACTCCGCCTCCGCGGTGCGCAACCTCGGCTTCCCGGAGGACGGCTTCTCGCACATCTCCACCGGCGGCGGCGCCTCCCTCGAGTTCCTCGAGGGCAAGGAGCTGCCGGGCCTGAAGGTGCTCGCCTGACATCGGTTCCGCATCGGCTCCCCGCGTCCACGTCCCGTCGTGGCGTGGGGAGCCATGCCGTTTCGCCCCGCACACGCTTCTCATCGCACCCCATACGCACCCGTTTCGCGTGTCTCTCACGTATCGCGTATTTCTCACGTATTTCTAGGAAGGGATCCATGGCGTCCGAACGCGTCCCGCTGGTCGCGGGCAACTGGAAAATGAACTTCGACCATCTCGAGGCAACGTATTTCGTGCAGAAGTTCGCATGGCAGCTGCGTGACGCCCACTTCGACTTCCGCAGGGTGGAGGTCGCCCTGTTCCCCTCGTTCAC
This sequence comes from Bifidobacterium sp. LH_426, assembly GCF_056356875.1. Lineage (NCBI taxonomy): Bacteria > Bacillati > Actinomycetota > Actinomycetes > Bifidobacteriales > Bifidobacteriaceae > Bifidobacterium > Bifidobacterium sp. LH_426. The sequence continues at coordinate 79,623 of NZ_JBKEVB010000006.1, read as the reverse complement.
CTCGCTGCGCAGCGTGGAGGTGCTTGTCGAGGCCGACAAGCTCAAGATCCGCTACGGCGCGCAGTCCGTGTCCGTCACCGACCAAGGGGCGTTCACCGGCGACATCTCCGCCGACATGATCGCGCACCTCGGATGCTCGTACGTGATCATCGGCCATTCGGAGCGCCGCAAATACCATCCCGAGGACGACGCCAACATCGTCGACCAGGTGAGGGCCGTCCTCGCCGCCGGCATGCAGCCGATCCTGTGCGTCGGCGAGAGCTTCGAGGAGCGCCGCCAGGGCATCGAGCTCGACTTCGCCGTCGGCCAGGTGCACGACGTCACCCGCGACCTCAACGAGGCCGAGGCGGCGAAGCTCATCATCGCCTACGAGCCCGTGTGGGCCATCGGCACCGGCATGGTCGCCACGCCGGAGTCCGCGCAGTACGCGGCCCAGGCCATCCGCGACGATCTCAGGGCCACGTTCGGGGACACCGTGGCGGACACCGTCCGCATCCTCTACGGTGGCTCAGTCTCCTCGAAGAACGCGGTCGAACTCATCGGCGAACCCGACGTGGACGGCTTCCTCATCGGCGGCGCGGCGCTCGACGTCGACGAGCTGACCCGCATCTGCCGGCTCACCGCCAAAGCCACCCGGTGAAACCGCCCGGGTCTCCACCTTTTTCAAGACATTGCGCTATGCTGGAGCGCAGACTTATACCGAACCGGAGGTAATCCACTCGTGACCGCTCTGAAAATCGCCCTCGAAATCGTCGTCGTCGTGCTCAGCTGCCTGCTGACCCTGCTCATCCTCATGCACAAGGGCAAGGGCGGCGGCCTGTCCGACATGTTCGGCGGCGGCCTCACCCAGAACGCGGGCACGTCCGGCGTCGCCGAGAAGAACCTGAACCGCTGGACCGTCATCATCGCCCTGATTTGGGTGGCCATCATCATCGCCCTCGGCCTGATGACCAAGTTCAACCTCATCTGACACGTAATCCGTCCGTGATTGTATGACCCATGACCGCCAGTCGGCCATGGGTCGTGTTCGTTATGGCGGGTTCCGCGCCGGAACCGGGAGCCGCCGAACCATCGAAGGGACATCATCATGGTCACCATGAACCGCAACAAGGTCGTCATCGTCGGCACCGGACAGGTGGGAGCCACCGCCGCGTTCGCCATCGTCACGCACGGACTGTGCAACGAGCTTGTGCTCATCGACCATTTCGCCGCCAAGGCGGCGGGGGAGAGCCACGATCTCGACGACGGCAGCGAATTCCAGGACCGTCACGTCAAGGTGCGCACCGGCGACTACGCCGACTGCCGCGACGCGGACATCGTCGTCGTCACCGTGGGGCGCAAGCCGCCGGCCAACTCGACCCGTCTCGCCGAACTCGGCTTCACCGTCGGCCTCGTCGGCGACGTCGTCGACCATGTCATGGCCTCCGGCTTCGACGGCGTGATCGTCATGGTCTCCAACCCGGTCGACGTGATGGCCTGGTACGCGTGGAAGCGTTCCGGTCTGCCGCGCACGCAGGTGCTCGGCACCGGCACCGCGCTCGACACCTCCCGTCTCAAGACCATCATCGGCGAGGAGACCGGACTCGACCCGCGCAACGTGGGCGGGTTCGTCATGGGCGAGCACGGCGACTCCCAGTTCGCCGCATGGTCCACCGTCTCGCTCGGCGGCAAGCCGTTCGCCAAGTTCCTGGCCGACAACCAGAGCCGTTTCGCCTCCGTCTCCACCGCCGAGATCGAGCGCAAGACGCGCATGCGCGGCAACGAGATCGTCGCCGCGAAGGGCGGCACCAACTTCGGCATCGCCTCCACCGTCGCCGGCATCGTGCAGACGATCCTGTGGGACGAGCGGCGCATCGTGCCCGTCTCCACGCTGCTTGACGGCGAATACGGCGAGCACGACGTGTTCCTCGGCGTGCCCACCGAACTGCGCGCCAACGGCGCCAACGAGATCGTCGAACTCGAACTCACCGAGGAGGAGCACGCGAAGCTCCACCACTCCGCCGAGCTCGTCCGCTCCTACTGCGAGGGACTGCTGTGATTCCGGCCGCGCACGTCCCGCCGGAATCCCGGCTCGTCGTCGCCGACCTCGACGGCACGCTGCTGCACGGCGCCCCCACCTTCGAGGGGCGACACCTCACCGAACGGTCCATCGAGGCCGTCGAACGCCTGCATGACGCCGGGTACCGGTTCGCCATCGCCACGGCCAGACCCGTGAGCACCGGATACGCCCTCGCGGAGCGGCTGCCGGTCGACGCCTGCATCTACCTGAACGGCGCGCTCATCGACTTCGAGCCCGCGAAATCCGACTACGACATGCTCACCTCGGGCCGCATGCCCGCCGACGGGCATCTCATGAAGATCGGATTCCCGTCGTCCCGCGCCTGCGAGGTGTGCCGGTCCCTCCTCGACGCGATGCCCGATCTCGAGGTCGGCATCGTCATGGACGACGTGAGGTACACGAACTTCGACGTCAGCGTCTACTGGAAGACCCAGACCTGGCGTCTGACCGACTTCACCGAAACGGACGTGCCCGAGGGGACCGCCGACAAGATCATCGCGTTCCCGAAAGGGGAGCAGCGCGAGGCGATCCGCCGCCTGATCCCCGACGATTTCGCGCTGTCCGTCTCCGAAGGCACGTTGTACATGTTCATGAACCCGAAGGCGAACAAGCGCGACGCGCTGGGCATCCTGTGCGAGCGCATGGGCGTCGCCCCGGAGCATGCCGTCGCCTTCGGCGACGATCTCGTGGACATCGACATGATGCGGTCCGCCGGCCGCTCCGTCGCCGTCGCGAACTCCAATCCCAAGGTCCTCGCCATCGCGGACGAGATCTGCCCGTCCAACGACGAGGACGGCGTCGCCCAGTGGATCGAGACGCATCTGCTATGACCCCGCACACGGCGTGACGATGGCGTGACGATGGCATGCCGTCGGCGGGTCGGACGGAAAGTTCAATCCGCCGGCAGCGGGCTCGTCCGGCATATGGTACGCGACGCGATCGGAATTGAACTTGTCTTGAACTCCCTCTAGGTTATGAACCAATGTTCAATATGGATATTGAACTTCATGGTTTGGAGGAAGACATGTCCACAGCGGTGTTCGCGGAACGACTTCACGAGGCGATGAACGACAGGGGGCTGAAGCAGGTCGATCTGGTGCGCGCCGCCGAGGCCCGCGGCGTGAGGATGGGCAAGAGCCACATCAGCCAGTACGTCGCCGGCAAGACCATGCCGCGCGAGGACATCCTCGAATTCCTCGCCGCCGAACTCAACGTGGATGCGGACTGGCTCAGGGGCGTGCGCGGCACGACGACGGGCGAGGCCACGCCGTCCGCCGGCGCCGCGGCCTCGGACGGGGGAGTGTCCGCCACGGCTCCCGCTACGACGGATGGGGACGAGGCCCCCGAGCCGGCGACTCCGCGCCGACGCACCTTCGGCAAGTCGCACAAGCTCGACAACGTGCTCTACGACGTGCGCGGCCCCGTCGTCGACGAGGCGGCCCGTATGGAGGCCGACGGCACCCATATCCTCAAGCTCAACATCGGCAACCCCGCGCCGTTCGGCTTCCGCACGCCGGACGAGGTCGTCTACGACATGGCCCACCAGCTCACCGAGACCGAAGGCTATTCGCCGTCCAAGGGCCTGTTCTCCGCGCGCAAGGCGATCATGCAGTACGCGCAGCTCAAGAACCTGCCGAACGTCACCATCGACGACATCTACACCGGCAACGGCGTGAGCGAGCTCATCAACCTGTGCATGTCCGCGCTGCTCGACGACGGCGACGAGGTGCTCATCCCAAGCCCCGACTACCCGTTGTGGACCGCCTGCGTGAACCTCGCCGGCGGCACCGCCGTCCACTACGTCTGCGACGAACAGTCCGAATGGTATCCGGACATCGACGACATGCGCGCCAAGATCACCGACCGCACCGTCGCCATCGTGCTCATCAACCCGAACAACCCGACCGGCGCGCTCTACCCGAAGGAGGTGCTGCAGCAGATCGTGGACCTCGCGCGCGAGCACCACCTCATGATCTTCTCCGACGAGATCTACGACCGCCTCGTCATGGACGGCCTGACGCACACCTCGATCGCCTCGCTCGCCCCCGACCTGTTCTGCGTCACCTTCTCCGGCCTGTCGAAGTCGCACATGATCGCCGGCTACCGCGTCGGCTGGATGGTGCTGTCCGGCAACAAGCGCATCGCCAGGGACTACATCGAGGGCATCAACATGCTCGCGAACATGCGCATCTGCTCGAACGTGCCCGCCCAGTCCATCGTGCAGACCGCGCTCGGCGGCCACCAGAGCGTCAACGACTACGTCGTGCCCGGAGGCCGTCTCTACGAGCAGCGCGAATACATCTACAACGCAATCAACGCGATCCCCGGCCTCTCCGCCGTCAAACCGAAGGCCGCGTTCTACATCTTCCCGAAGATCGACGTGAAACGGTTCAACATCCACGACGACGAGCAGTTCGCGCTCGACCTGCTGCACGAGAAGCGCATCCTCATCACGCGCGGCGGCGGCTTCAACTGGGCTGAGCCCGACCACTTCCGCATCGTCTACCTGCCGCGCATCGAGGTGCTCAAGGACGCGACCGACAAGATCGCCGATTTCTTCGGATACTACTGGCAGAACTGACCGGTGCCGCCGGACGGTCCGAACCCCGCCAAACGCCCTATATTCCATTATGTGAGAGGAATTTACCCATATAATGGAATATAGGGCGTTTTCCATAGGGTGATTTCGTTATGGCATCGTTACCATACCGTTGTGAAAGCGTTATAATCGGCCGTTTTCTGGTATATATTCCATAACAATGATGATGGAAATGTGAAGAAGCTGTTTTTTCATGGGTTTTCGTGGGCTCGTCGCGTGAATATTCTTCACGCCAACAACCAACAGCCGACAATCACGGCATAGAAGCGAACGCGAGCATCACAGATGCGAACACAGATGCGAACACGATGCGAACATTCGCGCAGCATTCAGAGAGGATGAGCCATGGCATTCAGCGCAACGGTGTCCGAGCCCCGTGCGGCGGGCGCGACCGTGGGAAGCGACGAGGCGGAGACCGGCTTCAACGGCGTCCTGCCCCTCAAGGAGAAGGTCTCGTACATGAGCACCGATATGGCGGGCAACCTGCTGTATTCGTCGCTCGGCACGTACATCATGTTCTTCTACACCGACGTGTTCGGCATCACCGCCGCGGCCGCCGGCTGGATTCTGCTGATCGCCCGCATCGGCGACTGCATCAGCGCCCCCGTCTGGGGTTCCATCGTCGACCACACCAAGACCAAGTGGGGCCAGTCCCGCCCGTTCTTCCTGTGGATGTGCGTGCCGTTCGCCATCACCGTGTTCCTCGCGTTCACCGCCCCCGACCTGCCGCCGATGGGCAAGGTCATCTACGCGACCGTCACCTACATCCTCGCCGCCGGCCTCGTCTACACCGGCATCCAGACGCCGATCACCGCCATCCTGTCCAACCTCACGCCGGATCCGGCCGAACGCGTCAAGGCCAACACCTTCCGCCTGTCCGGCGGCCTGCTCGGCACGTTCATCACCGCCGTGTGCACCATCCCGCTGGTCAACTGGGCCGGCAAGGCCATCACCGGCCAGACGAACCAGAAGGTCGGCTTCATGTTCACCTTCGCCGTCTACGGCGTCATCGCCGTCGCCCTCCTGCTCTTCGCGTTCCGCAACATCAAGGAGCACAACTACGATCCGAAGACCCAGAACCCGCTGCCGTTCAAGGAGAGCCTGCACGCCATCAAGGGCAACTGGCCGTGGATCATCCTCATCGTCGCCTTCGTGATCTTCTGGATCGCCCAGGAGGACCGCATGTCCGTCGCCGTGTACTACGCCAAGTACAACCTGAACAACGAGAACCTCGCCACCGTGCTCAACGGCATGCAGATCCTCGGCCTCATCACCACGTTCCTCATCCCGAACATCTCCAAGAAGCTCGGCAAGGCCGGCAAGACCGACACCATGATCCTCGGCATGGTCATGGCCATCGTCGGCCAGCTCCTGCTGCTCACCGCCTCCCACAGCTTCGCCCTGTTCGTCGTGTTCTGGGCCATCTCCATCCTCGGCGCCGCCATGGCGCTCGCCATGCCGTTCGCCATGCTCGCCGACACCGTCGACTACGGCGAATACAAGAACGGCATCCGCGCGGCCGGCCTGCTGTCCGCCGTCGGCGCCTCCTTCTGCATCCAGTTCGGCTCCGGCCTCGGCAACCTGATTCCCTCCAAGATCATGGCCGCCGCCGGCTACGTCGCCAACGCCAAGCAGACCGCCGAGGCCCTCGGCGCCATCCAGTTCTGCTTCATCTGGCTGCCGGTCATCGTCTACGCGGTCGTCATCGCGATCATGCTGCTCTACCGCCGCTTCGAGAAGAACGAGCCGGCCATCCGCGCCGCCCTCGCCGAGCGTCGCGCCGAGGCCGACGCCGCCATCGCCTGATTCCGCCGGGAACGGACGCGGTCTTCCGCCGCGGCGCAAGGGCCCCGGTTCCATCCCCATGGGTGGAGCCGGGGCCCTTCCCGTCTTTCCCCTCACGCCCCGACGGGCCTTCGAGCCGTGCCGCCGGAACGTCCCCGATAAGGCGCGTGCGGCGCTGGTATCGTGGAGGACGATGCCGCTCGATATCGAACACCAGCTTGCGCGTTGCGACCGCGTCGTCGCGCAACGCATCGCGCCATACGTCCACGCCACGCTCGCCCCATGCGACGTGCGCGCCGCCGCCAACCCTGGGGAACCGGAACCCGCCGACGCGTTCCTCGCGCGCGCCCGCGCGGGAACGGCTGGATTCCGCCCGTTCACCGTGCCCGGGCCGTGGGGGACGACCTGGGGGACCACATGGTTCGAGATATCCGGCCACGTCGACCGCGAAGCCGCACGCGGCCATGACGTCGAACTCGTCGCCGACCTCGGCTGGAACCGTCCCGACTGGCCGGGATTCCAGGCGGAGGGACTCGTCTACCGCGCCGACGGCACGGCGGTCAAAGCCGTCAACCCGCGCAACCGATGGGTGCCGCTCGTCCGCGCCGACGGCACGGACATCGCCGGACTCGACGCCGACGGCCGGTTCACGCTCTACCTGGAAGCCGCGTGCAACCCTGACCTGAGCGAGGCGGGCGGATACGCGCCCACTTCGCTCGGCGGCGACCCGACCGGCGTGCGCGACCTGCCGTATGCGCTGAACCGCGTGGACGTCACCCTGTTCGACCGGGACCTGCACGCCCTGATGATGGATTTCGAAACCGTGTCCGGCCTCATCCGCGAACTCGCCGCCGACGATCCGCGCCGATGGCGGCTCGCCGGGGCGCTCCGCCGCGCGCTGGACGCCTACGACGAACGCGACCGCGCGGCAAGCGTCCCGCAGGCGCGCGGGGAACTCGCCGGCGTGCTCGCGTCGCCCGCCGCGCCGAGCGCCGTGCGGCACGTCGCCGTCGGCCACGCGCACATCGACACCGCATGGCTGTGGCCGATGCGCGAGACCCGGCGCAAGGTGGCGCGCACCGTCGCCAACGTGCTCGCCCTCATGGACGAGGATCCCGACATGACGTTCGTCATGAGCTCCGCCCGGCATTACGCATGGCTCGAACACGACCACCCCGACCTGTCCGCCCGGATGCGCCGGCGCATCGACGAGGGCCGCTTCGTCCCCGTGGGCGGCATGTGGGTCGAATCCGACGCGATGATGCCCGCCGGCGAATCGCTGGTACGCCAGTTCACCACCGGACTCGCCTACTTCCGCGAACATCTCGGCGTACGTCCGCACGGCGTCTGGCTGCCCGACTCATTCGGCTTCGCCGCCGGCCTGCCGCAGATCGCCCGCCGCGCAGGCTTCGACTGGTTCCTCACCAGCAAGCTCTCCTGGAACGACACGGACCGGCCGCGCCACCACGCCTTCCTATGGGAGGGCATCGACGGCACGCGCATCCTCGCGCACATGCCGCCATCCGCCACCTACGGTTCCACGATGGAGATGAACGAGCTCATGCGCTCGCAACGCGACCTCGCCGACAAGGACCTCGTCGGCGACGCGATCATCCTCTACGGGCACGGCGACGGGGGAGGAGGGCCCACCCGCGAGATGATCGCGAGGATCCGCCGCGCGCACGACCTCGAAGGCGCGCCTCGGGTCGGCTTCGGCACGCCCGACCGGCTGTTCGCCGCATTGCGGCGCGACATCGTCGGCGATGCACACGATGCACACGACGCGCCCGTGCACCGCGGCGAACTGTACCTCGAACTCCATCGCGGCACGACCACGGCCCAGCAGGAGATGAAACGACGCTGCCGCGAGGAGGAATCCCTACTGCGCGTCGTCGACCGTCTCTCCGCGACCGCGCTCGTACGCGTCCCCGGCTACACGCCGCCGCGCGACGAGCTCGACCGCATCTGGAAGCGGCTCCTCTCCGACCAGTTCCACGACATCCTGCCCGGCACCGGCATCGCCCGCGTCCACCGCGAAGCGCGGGAGGCCTATGCGCGCGACATCGCACGACTGCGGGCAATCGCGACGGAGACCACGCACCTGCTCGCCGCGCACGGCGACGGTGGCGACAGCCCATCGGCCACGGACGGGGATGTCCGGAAGGATGCTCGCGACGGCGACGGGCGCAGCGTCCGCGCCGTCCACATCATCCGCGACGCCGACGGCACGACGTTCGACAACGGACTCCTCCGCGCGCACATCGCCGTGGACGGCACCGTGGACTCCCTGATCGACCTCGCCGCGGATCGCGAGATCGTGCCCGAGGGAACGGCCCTCGGCCGCTACGAGCTGCTGCGTGACGAGCCGTCGCAATGGGACGCATGGGAGCTGGAACGGGACGCGTTCGACACCGTGACGCCGCTCGCGGACGGCGCGCTCATCGGTGTCGCCGCAACCGGAGACGGCGCGGCGGAGGCCGTCGCCGAGACCGCGGCGGACGGCGTGCGGATACGCACGCGCGTCACGCTACGCCCCGGTGCGCGTGCACTCGACTTCCATGCCGACGTGGACTGGCATGCGCCGGAACGTATGCTCAAGGTCGACGTCCCCGTGGCCGTGCACGCCGACCGTGCGCGGTTCGAATGTCCGTACGGATTCGTGGAACGGCCGGTCACGGCCGGTCCGATCGGGGAGAACCCCGCATACGAGAGCTGCACGCACCGGTTCGTGCGCGTCGCCGAATCCGATGGAGGCTATGCGGTCGCCGTTGTGAACGGCTCCACCTACGGTGCCGACGTGTCGTCGATCCGCCGTGACCCGGTGCGGGGGAGTGCGGGCGGCGTGATGATCCGGCCATCGCTGCTGTCCGCGCCGCGCTACCCCGATCCGGACGCCGACATGGGACGGCACGCGTTCGACTGGTCGGTGCTCGCCGCCGCCGACATGCCGGCGACGCTCACCGAGGCCGCGCGGCTCAACACTCCGGACATCGATGGCGCGGCGGCCGTCCCGCCGCTCGTCGTGCTCGACGACATGCAGGGAGTCGTCGTGCTCGACTGGGTGAAACCCGCCGACGACGGTTCCGGCGACATCGTCCTGCGCCTGTACGAGGCGGCGGGAGGCCAGGCGCGGGCGACGTTGCGCCTCGACCCGGAGCTTGACGGATGCGTGGTCTCGGAGACCGATCTGACGGAAGGGGAGCCGCCCGCGCCCGACCTGCCACGTGCGCTCGATGGCGAGGTGACGGCGGGCCGAGGCGGTGTGTCGCTCGCGTTCGGGCCGTTCCAGCTGGCGACGCTGCGTGTGCGGAGATGAGACCCGCGGCCGCGACGGTTTCCGCGCCGTGGAGGAGCACACGAACAAGGGGGTGGGTCTTTCCTGGAAATCATTTCCGGGAAAGACCCACCCCCTTGCGGTTCAGACGCGCGGTCTCGGACCGTTCACGTCAGGGAAGGAATCAGGCCTCGGCCTTCTTGCCTTCGAGCACCTTGTAGGCGAAGCCCATGACCAGCACGTACAGGCAGCCGACGGCCATCACGAGGATGCCACCGAACTGGCCGGCCGCGTCGGCCGCGACGCCCATGATCGGCGGGAAGATCGCGCCGCCGATCAGGCCCATGAGCATGAGGCCGGAGATCTCGTTCTGACGGTCCGGACGGTACATGAGCGCGTGGGAGAGGAACAAGGAGAACACGTTCGAGTTGCCGAAGCCGACGAGGGCGACGGCGACCCAGAACAGCCACACCGGCGGGTTGTCCTGCACGAGGGCGAAGACCGCGAAGCACACGGCGGAGGCGGTCATGATGACGCCGCAGATGCGCAGGCCGACCTTGTTGCTGATCTTCTGGAGCACGATGCCGCCGGTGAAGCAGCCGATCATACGGGCGATGAAGTAGACCATGGTGGCGGTGGCGGCGATGGCGGTGTAGGTGTCGCCGGTGTGCTCGGTCAGGATACGCGGGGCCTGGGCGTTGATGCCGACGTCCACACCCACGTGGGCGACGATGCCGAGGAAGCACAGGAACACGATGCCGTCGGAGAACAGGAGCTTGAAGCAGCGGCCGATGGTGGTGGTGCCGGCGTCCGGGGCGGGCTCGTCGATCTTGTCGAAGGCGAGGAGGATGTAGCCGACGATGCCGACGACGAAGTAGATCACGAAGAGGATCCACCACATGTTCAGCTTGGTGGCGCCCCAGATGGCGATGTACGGGGCGAACAGGGAGGCGAAGGCCTTGACGAACTGGCCGGTGGTCAGCGTGGAGGCGAGCTTGTCACCCTTGACGAACACGGTCAGCAGCGGGTTGAGGGACACCTGCATGAGGGTGTTGCCGATGCCGAGGAAGGCGAAGGAGATGACGATCAGGACGAGGCGCGGCGTGCCGGACAGGGCGACGTAGGCGATGATCGGCAGGGCCATGGCCACGAGGGTGACGAGGATGGACCACAGCACGGTCTTGCGGCGGCCGATCTTGTTCATCAGCATGCCGGTCGGCACGGAGAAGATGAGGAACCAGAAGAACACCATCGTGGTGAACAGGTTCGCGGTGCCGTCGGCGAGGTTGAACTCGCCCTTGACGTAGTTCGTCGCGGTGCCGACGAGGTCGACGAAGCCCATGACGAAGAAGGCGAACATCACCGGAAGGATCTTCGCGAATCCGGCGTTGCCGGTCTTGGCGGTTTCGTTGCTCATTGTAATAATTCCCTTTTTCCTGTAATGAGACTGACGAAATTGTCGATATTCGATATTCAGTTATGGCTGCCTGGCGTCAGCGGTGGGCCCGATACCCGACGACGGGCGGGCGGCGGTCATTGTCGCACGGACGTCGCCGGATATCGGGCTCTATGCCAGGAAAGGTGGTGTCGGAACGATCCGCCGATCGGGTGGAACCCGTCGTGCGCGGACCGTTCCCGCGGGTCGTGGCGCGGCTTACTTGCCGGCCTCGGCCAGGTAGTCGGTCATCTGGGCCGGGTACTCCGGCCAGGCGCCGTTCTGGGTGCACACGAAGGCGGCGGTGTTGACGGCCTTGCGGTGCGCCTCGGAGAGCGTGTCGCCGAGCAGGATGCGCGCGGTGAAGGTGCCGGAGAAGGAGTCGCCCGCACCGACCGTGTCGACGACCTCGACGCGCGGGGTGTCGACGGTGGAGATCTCACCGTTCTTGGAGATGATCGTGGAGTAGGCGGAGCCGGCGGTCAGGATCACGTAGTCGAGATCGTACTGCTCGAGGAACCAGCGGCAGGCGTCCTCGCCGGAGGTGCCGCGGATGTCGAACATGTCGCGCAGGAGCAGCAGCTCCTCGTCGTTGATCTTGAAGACGGTGGCGACGCCGAGCAGCTCCTCGATGAGCTCCTTGGAGTAGTGGTCGCCGCGCAGGTTGATGTCGAAGAACTTCATCGCGCCCGGCTTGGTGTGCTTGAGCAGCTCGGTGATGGTCGCGTGGGACTCGGGGGAGCGCAGCGCCAGGGTGCCGTAGCACACGGCGTCGGCCTGCTTGACGACGTCGATGAGCTGGCGGGTGTACAGGATGTGGTCCCAGGCGACGCCCTTGACGATCGTGTACTCCGGGATGCCGTTCTTGAGCTCGACCTCGACGGTGGAGGTCGGCCAGGCGTTGCGCTGGATGACGGCGTGGATGCCGGCCTTGGCGGTCTCCGCGAGCAGCTCGTCGCCGAGCTCGTCCTCGCCGACGGCGGAGACGGAGTAGCCGTCCGCGCCGTTCATCATCGAATGGTAGGCGAAGTTCACCGGGGCGCCGCCGGCGCGCTTGCCGGAGGGCAGCATATCCCACAGGAGCTCGCCGAGGGAGAGAACGATGGGCTTGGACATGATGGTTCCTTTCCTTCTATTGGTTTTCCGTATGGAAATCTTGGGTTTCGCGGTCAGCTCAGGTCGAAGAACATCGAAGGATGGTCGAGGAACTGGGTGGCCGCCACCGCCGCGGCGCCGCAGACGGTCGCGTCGGTGGGCATGGTGGACAGTCTGATTTCGGTGGAGTCGCAGATCTCCGGGATCGAGCGGCTGCGCACCGTGGCAATCACCTCGTCGAGCAGCAGGCGTCCCGCTTCCGAGACGATGTCGCCGATGATGATGAGCCGGGGATTGAACGTGTTGAAGATGTTGACGCATCCATAGCCGATGTAGCGGCCGATGCGGCGTACCATCTCGACGGCCTTGTCGACGCCTTCCCTGGCGAGCGAGAACAGGGCGCGGGTCGCCTCCGTGTTGCTCATCAGCTCGGCGTGCGGCACGGGACCGCCCTCCTCGATGAGCATCTCGCGGATGGCGGGGGTGGAGCAATAGCGTTCGAGGCATCCGCGGTTGCCGCAGTCGCACGGCCTGCCGTCGATGTCGATGGAGACGTGGCCGATCTCGGTGGCGGCGCCGAGGGCGCCGTTGATGATGCGCTCGTTCTCGATGACGCCGAGTCCCACGCCCTCGCCGACGAGGAAGTAGGAGATGTCGTCCTCCCCGTGCGATTCGGGATCGAACAGGTAGTGGGCGAGCGCGCCGGCGCGGGCGTCCTGCTCGATGAACACCGGCACGCGGAAGGCGTGGCCGAATTCCTCGATGAAGTTGACGTCGCGCCATCCGAGCATGGAGGAGACGACGGCCGTGCGGCCTTCGTCGCGCATGTACGGGCCGGGGACGGCCATGGCGATGGCGATGATGGACGGATCCGCGTCGAGCAGGGACTCGATGCGGACGTGCATGAGCCTGACGGCCTCGCCGATGGTCTCGTTGGTGACCGGCGGCAGATCCTCCAGACCGAGTGCGTTGCCGCACAGGTCGAACACGCCGACCTGCACGAGCGAGCGTGCGAACTTGACGCCGATGATGTGGAACCGTTCGGTGTCAAGCGTCAGTCCGATGGAACGACGGTTCTTCGCGCCCTCCATGTCGCCGGTCTCCTCGATCGCGCCGGCTTCGATGAGCTGCGCGGTGATCTTGGTGATGGCGGCGGGGGTGAGGCCCAACGCCTTGGCGATCTGCGCCCTGGAGATGACGCCGTTGTGATACAGGTGCTGGAGCACGCGGGAACGGTTGGATTCCGCCACCGTCGCCTGGGATGCCGTGGTGTTCGCTTGGGTACTGCTATTCATCTCGACACCTCCTTGCGCGATTGAGTGGCTGTCCGCTCGCCGTTGAATCTGAACTTCGTGGACATATTAACGCGGTTAATACATGAACGCAATTAAGATTTGTTCGGCGTGTTGCGAAAACGTTTGCGTGTCGCGCGGCGAAAAGTGCTATTACATCGGGAAACTCACCGCGATGACGGTGCGAGACGTCGCAGCACCGCGGCGATGGCCGCACCGCGCAGGACCCCGTCGGCCCCGTACCGGCATCGCCGGATACGCGTACGCACGCATGGCAGGGAGGAGGTCATCGCGTCCAGACGTTGCTGCGCCGCATCGAGGAATCCGTCGCCGACGACATCGTCGGGGCCGAGCACGCGCACGTCGTCGAGGGCGAGCAGTCCCGCCGTCAGGGCGATGGCGGAGCCGAGGCGCGAACCGGCGTCGCGCAGGATCGCGTCCCGGCCGGAATCGTCCGCTCCGTCCAGACGCTCCCTGAGCGCCGGCGCGCCGAGAATCGTCTCCAGGCATCCGCGCCCGCCGCAGGGGCAGGGAAGCCCGTGATCGGGATCGAGGGAGATACGGCCGATGCGGACGCCCGACCCGTATCCGCCGCCGACGGGAACGCCGTCGATGAACGTCGCCGCGTCGACGCCGTCGTCCAATCTCACGAGCATGAGATTCGGGCCGACGTCGTCGAAGAAGCGTTCGGCCGTGCCGGAAGCGACCGTGTCGGCGACCACGGTCACGGGGATGCCGGATTCCGCCTCGATCCGGGTCCTGAGCCGTGCCTCGAGTCCGGAGGCCGTCCCCTCGTCCTCGTCATTCGTTCCGGGCACGGCGACGCCGACGCCGATGACCGGGACGCCGTCCGCGTCGTTGCGGAGACGGTCCACGAGCCGTGCGACGGCGTCGACGATCCCCCTGTCGCCGGGGCCCGTGGGACGGGCGACGCCCATATGGTTCCGGGGAACGCCTCTCAGATCGGTGAGCGCGCCGTCGATGGAAGGCTTCCGCGACCCCCGTGACGGTACGGTGACGCCGATCGCGTATAGCCGCGTCGTGTCGATGCCGAGCAGCGCGGCGCGCCTGCCGCTCCCGTCGGAGCCCGCTTCCCGTCCGGTACGCCGGATGAGGCCTTCGTCGATCATGTCGTTGACCACGTCGGACACGGTGGCGCGCGACAGTCCGGCGAGCCGGCCCAGCGCGGAGCGGGAGAGCGTCGCCGTCGGATACAACAGCCTGAAGACGCGCTCCCGCGCCGCGCGGTTCATCGGCGTTCGCCGGCGAACAGGAACAGGGCGTGCGCGTCTCCCTTCGCCTTGTTCTCCAGATACGTGCGGAACAGCTTCAGCCGTTCCACCGTGCTCCTCGCCAGCGGCTCGGGTAGCTCGTCGAGGGCGAACCAGCCGACGGAGAGGCTTTCGTCGTCGCCGACGAACGGTTCGGCGTTGCCTCCCGGCTTCAGCGAGCACAGGAACGAATGGTCCATGTACTGCGCGTTGTCGCCGTTCGCGTAGGTGATGACATGTGTGTCCGAGGTGACCGCCACCAAATCGGTGACGACCGCGTCCACGCCCGTCTCCTCCTTGATCTCGCGCACCACCGTGTCGGCCGGTTGCTCGCCCGGCTCGTTGATGCCGTACACCATCGCCCACTCGCCCGTGTCCGAACGGCGGCCGAGCAGCACGCGGCCCCGGTCGTCGAGCACGCAACCGGTCACGCCGATCAGCCACAGCGGATCGTGGCCGATCTTCTTTCTCAGGTCGAGGATGAACTGCGGCGTGGTCATGCGAGGTCCTTCCCGGCGGCCTCGGCGCGTTCGCGCATCCATGCCTCGACGTCGTCGATTCGCTTCGGGATGCCGGCGGAGATCCATTCGGGACCGTCCTCGGTCATGAGCACGTCGTCCTCGATGCGGATGCCGATGCCGCGGTACTCCGGCGGGATGAGCAGATCGTCCTCGCGGAAGTACAGGCCCGGCTCGATGGTGAAGATCATGCCCGGACGAATCGGCGCGCCCTGATAGGACTCGAAACGCGCCTGCGCGCAGTCGTGCACGTCGAGGCCCAGATGGTGCGCCACGCCGCAGGCGAGCCAACGGCGATGCTGCTGGCCCTCGGGGGAGAGGGATTCCTCCACGTCCACCGGCAGCAGGCCCCACTCGTGCAGACGCTCGGCGATCACGCGCATGCAGGCGTGGTGGATGTCCGAATACGTGGCACCCGGCTTCGCCGCCTCGAAACCGGCCTGCTGGGAATCCAGCACGGCCTGGTAGAGGCGCTTCTGCAGATCGGTGAACCTGCCGTTCGTCGGGAAGGTGCGGGTGATGTCCGCCGTGTACAGCGAATCGACCTCGACACCGGCGTCGACGAGCAGCATGTCGCCGCTCTTCACGACGCCCGTGTTGCGCATCCAATGCAGGATCGGGGCGTGCGGGCCGGAGGCGACGATCGAATCGTAGCCGACCGTGTTGCCCAATTCGCGCGACACCGCGTTGAACGCGCCCTCGAGGATGCGTTCCGAACGCGGCTTGTCGAGCGCCTTCGGCAGGGAGGAGAGCAGGCGGTCGAAGCCGGCCTTCGTGGCCGCCACCGCCTTGCGCATCTCGCCGATCTCGTACGCGTCCTTGACCATGCGCGCCTCGGACGTGAACTCGTGCAGCTTGTCGTCCGCCGCGGCGTTGCGGTCCGGGTCGGCCGCGCCGTTCGCCTCGCGCACGGATTCGACGAGGGCGGTGATCCGCGGGTCGGTCTCGCGCATGACGCGCACGCGCACCGCGCCCGCCTCGCCGCCGACGTCCTTGGACAGGGCGTCGGCCAGCTGGGCGATGTCATGGGTCTCGATGCCGGTCATCGCCGTCATCTCCTTGAGGCCGGCGCGCGGACCCACCCAGTATTCGCCGTAATGCGCGTTCATGAAGAAGTCGGTGGTGGAGTTGTCGGCGCGCGGGGCGACGAACAGCTCCGGCACATGCGTCTCGCCGGCCTTCGCCTCGGGCGAATCCGGGTCGACGGGGTTGAGCACGAGCACCGCGCCCGCCTCGTAGTCCACGCCGAGACCCGTGTAGTAGGCGAACGCCGTGTCCGGACGGAACATGTAGTCGCAGTCGTTGTTGCGCACCTTGGGCTGTCCGGCCGGAATCACCAGACGCTCGCCGGGGAACGCCGCGCCCAGGGCCTTCAGGCGTGCGGGCGTGAACTTCGAGGATTCGAGCGGCTCGATGTCGGGCTCGTCGTCCGCCCACCCGGAGCGCATGAACTCCTTGAACGCCTCGGAACGCGGACGCAGCGAACGGTTGTTCACACGGTCGGCCATCGCCTGGTCGGCGCCCGGCGCGCTCGCACGCTCCTCGGCCTCGTATTCCCTGTCCTTGTCGGTGACCACTTCACCCATGAAACGCTCCTGTTCATCATCGGGGATTCGTTGACTCACCCTCATAGTAGTCGCCATGGGCGGGATGCGTCACGAACGGTCGCCGGCCCTCCTCCGGGCCAGCGAATCCACGACGCCCACCGCCATGCCCACGGCCGCGGGGACGAGCCAGCCGAGTTGCTGCTCCTGCAACGGGAGGAGCCGAAGCGTGGCGTCCAGCCACGGCAGCGAGCCGCCGAAGACGACGGCGAGCGAGGCGACGCATGTGGCGACGGATGGGATGGCGACCAGCAGGATCGTCCACTGGTAGACGCGCGGGAAGCGCGCGCCGAGCGCGCGATGCGTCAGCGCGAGCAGCACGAGCACGATGGCGAGCGGGTAGAGGGCGGACAGCACCGGCACGGAGACCTTGATGATCGCGCTCAGACCCGCGTTCGACACGACGAAGCTGAACACGGTGAAGACCACCTGCCATGCGCGGTAGCTCACGCCATGCCCCGCGACGGAGCGGAACCGCGTGTGGAAGTAGGTGGCGCACGTGCAGATCAGGCCGGTGCACACGTTGAGACAGGCGATGACGAACACGACGCCGAGGAACGCGGTTCCGGCCGCGCCGAACACGGAGGAGGTGAGGTTGGTGAGCACGGTCGCGCCCGTGTCCGTCGTGGAGTCAATCGCCGTGATGCCTCCCGACACGACGCCCACGTAGCTCAGCGCGCCGTAGATGAGCACGAGCAGCACGCCGGTGCCGAGACCGGCGAACGCGGTCTCGCGGCGCACCTCGTTCTCGTCGTCGACGCTCTGGGCGCGGATGTTCGCCGAGATGACAATGCCGAAGTACAGGGCGGCGAGCAGATCCATCGTCTGATAGCCGTCGAGGAAGCCTCGGGCCATCTGGTTCATCGCGTAGTCGCCGCTCGGATGCGGTGCGACGCCGCCGTGGACGAGACAGGCGACGAACAGGATGACGATGAGCGCGAGCAGCAGCGGGCCCATGAAGCGTCCCAGCACCTTGGACAGGCGTTCGGGGTGCTGGGCGAAGAGGAACGCCAGCGCGAAGAACACGAACGAATAGGCGAGCTGCGCCATCCATTTGGAGGAGCCGGACGCGAACGGTGCCACCATCATCTCAAACGAGGTGGTCGCGGTGCGTGGGATCGCGAAGCACGGGCCGATGGTGAGGATGATCGCAAGTCCGAGGAAGAGGGAGAACCCGGGGGAGACGCGCGAGGCGAGCGCGTCGAAGCCGCCGGCGAAGGTGACGGCGATGACGCCGAGGATCGGCAGGCCGACCGCGGAGACGATGAACCCGACGCCGGCCGGCACGATGGCGGAGCCCGCCTGCGCGCCGACGAACGGCGGGAAGATGAGGTTGCCCGCCCCGAAGAACATCGAGAAGAACGTGAACGTCATCACCAGACGTTGCCTTGCGGTCAGATGCATGAGGGTGGGCCTCCTTCGCTCCGGTCGGTCCGTCTCCGGACGTCGTGTCGTGTCGTATCGTGCGGCGTCGGGCGGGCCGTTTCCATAGGGTGCGCCCGACGCGTCTTCCGAGTGCCCACCATATACGCAAAGGCTCCCGGCCATGCGGTCGGGAGCCTTGTGGTTCCAGCTATTCAGCCGTTATGTGGACGCGTGGGCGTCCGCACGATGCGCCTGTCTCAGCCGTTGACGCGGTCGATGCCGGACTGCACGTCGGCGAGGACCGAATCCCAGGACTTGATGAAGGCGGCGACGCCGTCGGCCTCGAGCTTGTCGGTGACGTCCTTGAGGTTGATGCCCAGCTCGGCCAGCTTGTTGATGATGGCGTGGGACTCCTCGTAGGTGCCCTCGATGGACGGGGCGCCGTTGCCGTGGTCGGCCAGCGCGTTCAGGGTCTTCTCCGGCATGGTGTTGACGATGTGCTTCGCGACGAGCTCATCGACGTACTTGCAGTCGGAGTAGGCCGGGTTCTTGGTGCCGGTGGAGGCCCAGAGCGGACGCTGGACCTTGGCGCCCTTGGCGGCCAGCTCGGCCCAGCGCGGATCGGAGGCGAACTTCTTCTCGAACAGCTCGTAGGCGAGGCGCGCGTTGGCGACGGCGGCCTTGCCCTCGAGAGCCTTGGCCTCATCGGAGCCGTTGGCTTCCAGCAGCTTGTCGACCGCGGTGTCCACGCGGGAGACGAAGAAGGAGGCGACGGAGCCGATGTGCTTGAGGTCGTGGCCGTTGGCGGCGGCCTGGGCGATGCCCTCGATGTAGGCGTCGATGACCTGCTCGTAGCGCTCGAGCGAGAAGATCAGGGTGACGTTGACGGAGATGCCCTTGGCCAGGGTGGCGGTGATGGCCGGCAGGCCCTCGAGGGTCGCCGGAATCTTGATCATCGCGTTCGGACGGTTGACCTTCTCCCACAGCTCGACGGCCTGCTTCTCGGTGGCCTCGGTCTCGTGGGCCAGACGCGGGTCGACCTCGATGGACACGCGGCCGTCGACGAAGTCGGTCTTCTCGGCGATCTCACGGAAGATGTCGGTGGCGTTGCGCACGTCGGTGGTGGTGAGCTCGCGCACGGCGGTCTCGACGTCGACCTTGCCGAGCTCCTTGAGCTGCGCGTCGTACGGGCCGACCTGGCTCAGGGCCTTCTGGAAGATGGACGGGTTGGTGGTGACGCCGACGACGTTCTTGTTGGCGATGAGGTCCTGCAGGGAGCCGGACTCGATGCGGGAGCGGGACAGGTCGTCCAGCCAGATGGAGACGCCGTTGTCGGACGTACGCTGAGTTGCTTCAGTCATTGTGTTCCTTCCTAACATTCCATGCCGCTTTCGCATGGAACAAATCTTGAATCTGATTGGGGGAGGGGTGCCGCCGCCCACGTCGTTCGTGGGCGGCGGCACCCGCCGGATCACTTGGCGGCTTCGACTTCCGCGATGGAGGCCTTGGCGGCCTCGACCACGTGCTCGGCGGTGATGCCGAGGTCGATGAGGTTCTGCGAGCCGGAGCCCTGCAGGCCGAACTGCTCGATGGAGACGGGCTTGCCGTAGGAGCCGAGGTACTTGTACCACGGCATCGCAACGCCGGCCTCGACGGAGACGCGGGCCTTGACGGCGGCCGGCAGCACGGCCTCCTTGTACTCGGCGTCCTGCTCCTCGAACCACTCGAGCGACGGGACGGAGACCACGCGGGCCTTGACGCCCTCGCCGGCCAGGGTCTTGGCGGCGGAGACGGCCAGCTGGACCTCGGAACCGGTGGCCAGCAGGATGACGTCCGGGGTGCCCTCGGTATCGACCAGGACGTAGGCGCCCTTGCGCACGCCGTCCTTGGCCTTGGCGGCGGTCTCGGCGAGCACCGGCAGACCCTGGCGGGACAGCACCATGGCGGTCGGCAGCGTGTTCTTCTTCTCGAAGAAGTAGCGGTAGGCCTCGGCGGTCTCGAAGGCGTCGGCCGGGCGGACGACCTCGAGCTGCGGCATGGCGCGGAAGGAGGCCAGGTGCTCGATCGGCTGGTGGGTCGGGCCATCCTCGCCGACGGCGACGGAATCGTGCGTCCAGACGTACAGGTTCGGGATCTCCATCAGCGCGGCCAGACGGACGGCGGAGCGCTCGTAGTCGGAGAACATGAAGAACGTGCCGCCGAACGGACGGGTGTGGGAGCCGAGCAGGATGCCGTTGGTGATGCAGCCCATGGCGAACTCGCGCACGCCGAAGTGCAGCTGGCGGCCGAACTCGTTGCAGACCGGCCACTGCTTGGTGGCGCACTCCTCGGGCGCGAAGGTGGCGGCGCCCTTGAGATCGGTCTTGTTGGAGCCGCCGAGGTCGGCGGAGCCGCCCCACAGTTCCGGCATGACGGCCGCGATAGCGTTGAGGACGGAGCCCGAGGCGCCACGGGTGGCGACGGACTTGCCGACCTCGAAGGTGGCCTCGAGGTCGTCGATGGCCTTGTCGAAGCCCTCCGGCAGCTCGCCGGCCTTCAGACGGTCGTACAGGGCGGCCTTGTCCGGGTTGGCCTTGCGCCAGGCGTCGAACTTCTCGTCCCACTCCTTGTGGGCCTCGAGGCCGCGCTCGGCGACCTTGCGGGCGTGGGCGAGCGCCTCCTCGTCGACGTGGAAGCTCTCCTCCGGATCGTAGCCGAGCAGCTTCTTGAGGCCGGCGACGGCCTCGGCGCCCAGCTTGGAGCCGTGGGAGGACGGATCGTTGGTCTTGCCCGGGGTCGGCCAGGCGATCAGGGAGTGGACCTTGATGAGCTTCGGCTGGTCCGGGGCGGCGGCCTCGGCCTTGGCGATGACGTCGGCCAGGCCCTCGACGTCCTCCTTGTAGGAGCCGTCGGGCTGGATGAAGCTGAACTCGTCGGTGTACCAGCCGTAGGACTGGAAGCGCTTGAGCACGTCCTCGGCGAGCACCAGGTTGGTGTCGCCTTCGATCTGGATGCGGTTGGCGTCGAAGATCACGGTCAGGTTGCCGAGCTTCTGGTTGGCGGCCAGGGCGGCGGCCTCGCCGGAGATGCCCTCCTCGATGTCGCCTTCGCCGCAGATGGCCCAGATCTTGTGGTAGAACGGGGACTCTTCCTTCGGGGTGTTCGGGTCGAGCAGGCCGCGCTGGAAGCGCTCGCCGTACGCGAAGCCGATGGCGGAGGCGAAGCCCTGGCCCAGCGGGCCGGTGGTCATCTCGATGCCCGGGGTCAGGCCGTACTCGGGGTGGCCCGGGGTGCGGGTGTCGGCGCCGCCGCGGAAGTGCTTGAGGTCGTCCAGGGTCACGCCGTAGCCGGAGAAGTACAGCTGGACGTACTGGGTGAGGGAGGCGTGGCCGCCGGAAAGAATGAAGCGGTCGCGACCCTCCCAGTTGGGATCGTTCGGATCATGCTTGATGAAGTGCTGGTACAGGGTGTAGGCGACGGGCGCCAGGGAAACGGGGGAACCGGGGTGGCCGGAACCGGCGTTCTCAACCGCGTCGGCCGACAGGACCTTGGCCATCTTGATGGCGCGCTCGTCCAGCTCGGTCTCCTTGAATTCGGTCATGGATGTCTTTCCTTCCGCTTGGTCGGGCCGCG
The DNA here is from genome assembly GCF_056356875.1 of Bifidobacterium sp. LH_426. Classification (NCBI taxonomy): domain Bacteria; kingdom Bacillati; phylum Actinomycetota; class Actinomycetes; order Bifidobacteriales; family Bifidobacteriaceae; genus Bifidobacterium; species Bifidobacterium sp. LH_426. The sequence continues at coordinate 57,714 of NZ_JBKEVB010000006.1, read as the reverse complement.
TATCCGGCTTGTGCCGGGCGCTGTCGCCCTCACATTGCGTTACCCATGCTACCTTCATTTCGCGACGTAGCGTTGTGATTTTGGCGTGTTTTGGTAACTTCTGTTCTGTTAGCGTTCACAATATGTGTCGCTACGCTGGCGACGAACGGATTAGCAGTCGAAACGGGGGAGTGCTAATACAATGGAATACCGCGATGACGCGTGCGGAGAGCCGTTCCCGGCGCCTCCCGAGGCGATCGGAGGGCCCGCCGAGGCCCCGCATGCGCGTGTCGCGCCGTGTCCTCGGCTGCTGCATGAAGCGCCGCGGAACACGACATGAATGATGGATGAAATGTGCCCGCCGGGTACGTAACGAAGGAGGCGTGCATGCCGCAGACGAGACGCATGGTGGTCCTGCGCGCCGTCGTCGAGGACTATATCCGCTCCCAGGAGCCGGTCGGTTCGGCCTCGCTCACCAGACAGCACGATCTGGGGGTCAGCTCCGCCACCGTGCGCAACGATATGGCCGCGCTCGAGGAGGAGGGCTACCTCATCCAGCCGCATACGTCGGCCGGGCGCGTGCCCACGGAGAAGGGCTACCGCTATTTCGTGGACCGTCTCGCCACCGTCGTGCCCCTGTCCGGCGCGCAGCGCCGCGGCATCGACAGCTTCCTGTCCGGCTCGGCGAGCCTGCAGGACACGCTGCAGCGCGCCGCGCGGCTGCTCGCGCGCATCACCGGCCAGGTGGCCGTCGTCGCCTCGCCGTCGCTCGCGCGCTCCATGCTGCGCCACGTGGAGCTGGTGCCCGTCGCGACCGCTACGTTGCTCGCCGTCGTCATCACCGACACCGGGCGTGTCGCGCAACACACGATAGCCGTGCCCGACATGCCGTCGTCCGAACTGCTCGGGCTGTTCACCGACACCGTCAACGCCGAATGCGGCGGGATGTCGCTCGCACAGGCGGCGCAGCGAATCCGCGCGCTCGGCGCCGACCGGCGCTTCCACACCGTCGCCGCGCTCGCCGGTCAGCTCGCGCAGGCGTTCGCGGTCATGCACGACGACGAGTGCGGCAGCGAACTGTACATGTCCGGCGCGTCCAGTCTCGCCCACCAGCAGCGCACCATGGCCGATCTCGCGCCCCTGTTCGACGCTCTGGAGGAACAGGTCGTGCTGATGCGGCTGATGAGCGCGTTGAGCGAGGAGACGGCGCGCGGCGACGGCGTCGGCGTGGCCATCGGATCCGAAACGCACACGCCGGGCCTGCTCCACGCCGCCGTCGTCACCAGCGGCTACGGCAGGACCGAGACGGGCGACGACGCGTCGACGGACGCTGCCGGCCCCGACGGCGACGGCGGGATGCGGACGACGGAGGACGGCGGCGTCCCGCGCCTGACGGCCGCCGTCCACGGACCCGGCGGCGAGCCGGTCGCCTTCGTCGGATCCATCGGTCCCACCCACATGGACTACGCGAACACCATCGCCGCCGTGCGGGCCGTCGCGAGGTACCTGACCGCGTTCCTCGCCAACGGCGAACCCTCGCGTCCCGATCCGCCTCCGGACGCCGGACAGGGGGTTTCGCCGGCCGCCGACGACCGGTCGCGCTGACCCCTCCTTATGGCACAATAACCCGCTAGCAACACAAGATACAGGCATAAAGGAACGAACGAACCGTGGCAGACTACTACGAGGTGCTGGGCGTCGAGCGCGGCGCGAGCGACGACGAGATCAAGAAGGCGTACCGCCGGATGAGCCGCAAATACCATCCCGACATCGCCGGCCCCGAATTCGAGGACAAGTTCAAGGAGGTCAACAACGCCTACGAGGTGCTGAGCGACCCCGACAAGCGCCGCATGTACGACTCCGGCATCGACCCGAACGACCCGAACTCCTCCGCGGGGTTCGGCGCCGGCGGCTTCGGCGGCATGGGGGACATGGGCGACGTGTTCAGCACGTTCTTCGGCGGCGCGTTCGGCGGCGGCTCGCAGGGGCCCACCCCGCGCACCCAGCCCGGCCGCGACGCGCTCGCCAGCATGACCATCGACCTGAAGACCGCCGTGTTCGGCGGCACCGAGCAGGTGCGCATCACCACGTTCGGCCTGTGCCCCGACTGTTCGGGCTCCGGGTCCGCCGACGGCTCGAAGCCGGTCCCCTGCCCCGATTGCCACGGCAGCGGCCACCGCCAGAAGGTCGTGCGCACGATGCTCGGCCAGATGATGACCTCCGCGCCGTGCGAGCGCTGCGAGGGCCACGGCGACGTGATCTCCAAGCCGTGCTCCTCGTGCATGGGCCACGGCCGTGTCCGCGTCACCCGCAACGTGGGCGTCAAGGTGCCCGCCGGTATCGGCGACGATTCGCGCATCCGCCTCGCCGGACAGGGCGAGGTCGGCGAGGGCGGCGGCCCGGCCGGCGACCTGTACGTGGACATCCGCATCCGTTCGAACAAGCAGTTCACCCGCGACGGCGACGACCTGCACTGCTGGGTGCGCGTGCCGATGAGCTGGGCCGTGCTCGGCCACGAGCTCACCATCGACACGTTCGACGGCGAGCAGACCGTGACCGTCCCGGCCGGCTGCCAGCCCGAGGACACCGTCACACTGAAGGGCCTCGGCGTGACCCGCATGCGCGAGCAGGGGGAGCGCGGCGACCTGATCGCGCATATCGCCGTTGAGATCCCCACCAAGCTCAACGACGAGGAGCGCTCCCTCATCGAGCGGTTCGCCTCCTCGCACGACGGCGACGCCACCCACGTGGCGCAGAGCTCCCGTCCCTCCACCGGCGGCCAGTCCGGCAGGAAGGGCTTCTTCAGCAAATTGAAGGACGCGTTGGGCTGAAGAGCGCTTCGACGGCTACGGCGGCTGTTCCGCCGCCGGTAGTCCGTCCCGGCCGTGCCCTACGACGAAGGCCCCGTTGCGTGGTTCATTCCCATGAACCACGCAACGGGGCCTTCGTCATGCCATCCGTCCGCCGCGTGAATCGGCGGAGGCGAGGTCAGCCGGCCACGGACGGGTCGATGGCCGGCAGGACGCCGGCGATGAGCAGGACAGCCACCACCACGGCCAGGCCGATGCGGTAGATGGCGAACGCCTTGTAGGAGAAGGTGCTCACGAACTTCAGGAAGCCGATGATCACGATGTAGCCGACGAAGAACGCGACGATCGTGGCCGCGATGGTCGGGCCCCAGCCCGGCCAGGCGGCGCCGCCGATCGCGGCGCAGGCGTCCGCGGCCTTCGTGGCCTCGCAGGCGCTGACGTCCTTCACCGCGGAGACGGCCTCCAGGATGCCCGCGCCGAACACGGCGGGGATCGCCATGAGGAAGCTCACGCGCACGGCGGCCTCGCGGGTGTAGCCCATGGCGCGGCCGAACGTGATGGTGCCACCGGAGCGGGAGACGCCCGGGATGAGCGCCAGCATCTGGCCGACGCCGAAGATCAGCGCGTCCTTGGCGGTCATCTGGTTCATCGTCTTGACCTGCTTGGCGCGGCTGTCGAAGATCCACAGCAGTACGCCGAACACGGCAAGCACGGTGACGGTGATCCACAGGTTGCGCAGCGTCGTCTCGATCACATTCTTGAACAGCAGGCCCGCGATGAGGATCGGCATCGTGCCGATGATGATGAACCAGCCCATCTGCGTGTCCGGGTTCTTCGCGCCCAGACGGGACTTCCAGTCCTTGCCCTCACGGCCGAACAGCGAGCCGAACCACGCGCCGAGGATGCGGATGATGTCCTTGCGGTAGTACAGGATCACGGCGAGCTCCGTGCCCAGCTGGATGATGGCTGTGAACGCGGCGCCCGGATCGGAGCCGATCATCAGGTCGCCGATGATGCGGATATGCGCGCTGGAGGACACCGGCAGGTATTCGGTCAGCGCCTGGACGAGACCGAGGAAAATCGCTTGGAAGAAATTCATAAACCCCTCTAACCTCTAGAACTCGGGTATTGCGATGTTCGTCAATTGCGAAGACCACTGTACTCATAGGGGTCTAAGACCGCACTCATGCATGGCGCATCGCGGATGATGTCTTGCACAATGCACACAATGAGGCCACAATTGGGCGAGGACCAGGGCCGCGGGCCCGTCAACGAAGGAGCGAATTCATGGATACGTACCGCAAGAGCAGGGGATACGCCCCGAAGGGGTTCTTCGAATGCGAGGGGAGGGGCCTCGAATGGCTCGGCGAGGCGATGCCGCAGGGAGGCCCCCGCGTCGTGCAGGTGATCGGCTGGGGCGACGACCATCTCGACATCGAGAAGGTCCATTCCGCGATGCCCACCGTCAAGGCGGCGCATGACTTCGGCGCGGCGCTCGCACGCATGCATGACGCGGGCGCCCCGCATTTCGGCTCCGCGCCGGCCGGGTACGACGGCACCTGTTATTTCGGCCCGCTGCAGGACCCGGTGCCGATGGACACCGGCAAATGGGACGATCCGGTCTCCTACTATGCGGAAGGCCGTCTCCGCCCGATGGTGGAGCTCGGCATCCGCCGCGGCGAACTCGACGAATCGGATATGGCGCTCACCGAACAGGTCATCGACGCGATGCCCGACCTGCTCGGCCGCGCCGCCTCGGACAAGCCGGCGCGTGTGCACGGCGACCTGTGGAGCGGCAACGTGATGTGGACCGCCGATCGCGGCTACAGCGAGGCGGTGCTCATCGACCCGGCGGCGCACGGCGGCCACCGCGAGGAGGACCTCGCCATGCTCGGACTGTTCGGCATGACCTATCTGCGTGACATCCTCGACGGCTATCAGGGCGTCCATCCGCTCAAGGCCGGCTGGCAGGAGCGTATGACCCTGTGGCGTCTGTACCCGATCGCCGGCCACTGCGTGTTTTTCGGCGGCGGCTACGTGGGCGAATACCGCTCCATGTGCCGTTCCCTGCTGGGGTGAACGCGGCTGAACGCGGGTCGGACGGCGGCGTTCCTGTCGGTCGGACGCCGCCGGTCACAGGTTCCTGAGGAAATCCTCCGTCTCCCTCACGAGCCGTTCCGCCTGACCGGGGTTCTCGGAGGCGGCCGCGCGCGCCGCCTCCGCGCGGTCCCATTGCTGTTCGAGATGGTGCACGTAGTCGGCCAGCTGGTCGCTGCATCTGAGCAGCATCGAGGCCTTCGCCTTCCACTCGTCCGCCCGCGACGGCAGATCGCCCTCGTCGAGGTCGCAGCCGAGCTCCTCGCCGAGGCGGCGCAACAGGGCGAGCGTGGCGGGCGCGCAATCGTCGTTGCCGGTGTACTGGGGGACGGACACCCACATCGACGTGGTGTCGAACGACTGCTCCCGGGCCATGTCGTCCAATACGGTGGGGATGCCGACGGGGCCGCTGTACCCGCCCTCGCCGTCGTTCGCACCGCAGTCGCAGCTGCTGCCGCATCCGTCGAGGTCGTGGGAGACGTCGATCGGAAGGGGACGGGTGTGGGGGCAGTCGGCGTACATCGAGCCGAGCGTGACGATGCGGTCGACGTCGAACTCGTCGGCGATATGCAGGCTCTGCCGGCAGTACTCGCGCCAACGGTAGTTCGGTTCCGGCGCGATCTGGGCGTAGATGCGGCGGTCGGGGGAGAGCGCGATCTCGTAGAACGTGGTCTGGGGCCAGATGATGCGCGGCCGTCCGGTGACCCGGCACAGCATCGGTCTGGACACCTGGTAGTCGTAATAGCCGTCGCAGCTGATGTGGCGTATCTCGCGCGCCTCGTAGCGGCCCAGCAGATGCCGGATGACGTTGGTCGCCGCCTGGCATGCGTCGTTCCACCCTTCGAAGGCGGCGAGCATGACGCTCTGCCGCGGATCCCGTTCCTCGCTCATGCCTTCCACAATAGCGGTGGCCGATGCCGCCCGAACGCGTATTCGCCCGCTGTTCGCCATGGGCGTGCAGGGGCGGAATCCCGCCGTTCTCCGGTGCTCGACGCCGAACCGGAGGCGGGTGCGGCGCAACCGCGACACGCCGTGTTTGCAATTCGCCCGCGGATGGATATAGTAGTGACTCGTGCTTCGGCGGGGAGAAATCCCCAAGGCCAAATGCGGACATAGCTTAGTTGGTAAAGCGCAACCTTGCCAAGGTTGAGACCGCGGGTTCGAGTCCCGTTGTCCGCTCTAAGGTCCGATGAGTTGACGACCTTACGGTGGGTTAGCCAAGCGGTTAGGCAGCGGCCTGCAAAGCCGTATAGACGAGTTCGACTCTCGTACCCACCTCTCAGCGAACCGAAGCGATTCGGTCGACTGCTGGATGCAGGCCCGGGCGGTTGGCGCAGAGGTAGCGCACTTCCCTGACACGGAAGGGGTCACAAGTTCGAATCTTGTATCGCCCACCATGCCGAAGTGATTCGGCCTGATAACTGAATACCGAAGCGATTCGGGCGATTGGCGCAGCGGCTAGCGCACTTCGTTCACACCGAAGGGGTCGTAGGTTCGATTCCTACATCGCCCACTGAATCCCGCTTCTCACGGCGGGATTCTATGCGGACATAGCTTAGTTGGTAAAGCGCAACCTTGCCAAGGTTGAGACCGCGGGTTCGAGTCCCGTTGTCCGCTCCATCCCGGACCCCGCCATCGTGCGGGGTTCTTTCGTATTCCGGGCATGCGTATTCCGGACATCTCCTGCATCTCCTCCCCGGCCGCCCGTATCCGGCACCCACGGTCCGCGGGCGATTGTGAAGATTTCCGGGGGCTCTATCCACATTCCCCGTACGGCTGGACCCGGACCCGTCCGCCGCGTCATCGTTGGTGATGACGGATATCCGGCATCGGCCGGATGACGATGCCGATGATGAGGAGCCGACATGGACGGGCGATGGCGACAGAATGACGGAGCACGACGCGCCGTACGGCGCAGACGCGCGGTGATGGCCAGGAGACGACGACGCCTCGCCGAACGCCGCCGGGAGATCCGGATGCGGCTCATCGCGGTGGCCGCCATCGCCATCGTGACGTTCCTGCCCGCCGCCGACGCGGTCCGCCGGGACGCCGTCGCGGTCGGGCGTCCGACGGACCGGACCATATCCGGGACCGGCGTCATGACGGCATGGTGCGCGACCGGCATGGAGACCGTATCCACGATGGCGGAACCGTCCGGAACCGTCCGGAACCGGAACGTCGCGCTGGCGCAGGGGATCGGAGCCGATGCGGACGGGAAATGCCGCCGGACGCTGTCATGGCCATTGCGCCGCGCCGAGCGTTTGCAGGCGTTCGACGCCCCCGATCGGCCATGGCTGCCCGGCCATCGCGGCATCGATCTCGCGGCCGCGGAACACGACGAACTGCTTGCGCCCGCCGACGGCGTCGTCTCGTTCGCCGGAACGGTGGCGGGCAAACAGGTGGTGAGCGTCCGGCACGACGGACTGACGCTCACCTTCGAACCGGCCGTCACGGACCTGCCCGTCGGGGCGCGGACCATCCGCGACGAGCCGTTCGGCGAGGTGGGCGCGCGCTCGGACCATTGCGACGGGGCCTGCCTGCACTGGGGCGTCAGACGCGGCGAGGACTACCTCGATCCCGAGACGCTGGCCGGGCCCAGGCGCATCGCGCTCAAACCGGTGGAATGACCGTCGCACCGTACGGACGCACGGTACAATCGGTGACGACACAGCCAAGGAGGTCACGGAGACGATGATCACGGAATACTTGCGGCCGCTGGAACAGCCGATCGACACCGACAGGAACCTGTTCTCGATACTGGAGGAGCGCGCCGCGCGTACCCCGGACCGGTCCCTCATCGAATACAAGGAACCCGGCACGGGGGAGTGGAGGTCGTTCACCGCCGTCGAATTCCGCGACAAGGTCATCGCGCTCGCCAAAGGCCTCATCGCGCGCGGCGTCATGCCCGGCGACGCGGTGTCCGTGATCTCGAAGACCCGTTGGGAGTGGACGGCGCTCGACATGGCCATCATGTCGATCGGCGCGCTCACCGTACCCGTCTACGAGACGAACTCGCCGGCGCAGGTGAGCATGATCTTCAACGATTCCAACGTGCGCATGGCGTTCGCCGAGAACGACATGCAGCGCGACAAGGTCGAGTCCGTGCGCTCCCGGTGCCCGGACCTCGGCGACGTGTACGTCATCGACTTCGGTGCGCTCGACACGCTCGAGGAGTACGGCAAGGGCGTCACCGACGCGGAGTTCCGCGAACGCGAACAGGCCGTCCGCGGCGACGACCTCGCCACCATCGTCTACACGTCCGGCTCCACGGGTACGCCGAAGGGCGTCGAGCTGAGCCACGGCAACTTCATCTTCATCACCTATTCGGGCGTGAGGTCGATGCCGGCCATCGCCATGCCCGAATACGCGCGGCTATGGCTGTTCCTGCCGCTCGCGCACGTGTTCGCACGCTACATGCAGTTCTTCTGCTTCGCCGGCAACGTCACGCTCGGCCTGTCCGGGAACCTGAGGACGATCCTCGCCGATTTCGCCGCGTTCAAGCCGACGTTCATCCTCGCCGTGCCCCGCATCTTCGAGAAGATCTACAACGCGGCCTCGCAGAAGGCCGGCGCCGGTCTCAAGGGACGCGTCTTCGCGGGCGCGGCCGCCACGGCGCGCGCCTGGTCGGAGGCGCAGCAGTCCGGCGGACCGATCCCGTTCGCGCTGAACCTCAGGCATGCGTTCTACGCGAGGCTCGTCTACCGGTCGATCCTCGACGTGTTCGGCGGGCATGTCGAATACGCGGTCTCGGGAGGCGCCCCGCTCGACAGGTCCATCGCCCACTTCTTCAACGGCATCGGCCTGCCGCTGCTCGAGGGCTACGGCATGACGGAGACATGCGCGCCCGCCACCGTGAATCCGACCGCCGGATACCGGATCGGCACGATCGGCCTGCCCATGCAGGGCACGGCGGTCGGCATCGCCGACGACGGCGAACTGTGCATCAAGAGCCCCGCCGTATGCGTCGGCTACCACAACCACCCCGAGACCACCAAGGAGCAGATCCGCGACGGCTGGCTGCACACCGGCGACCTCGGCTCGCTCGACGAGGACGGCTTCGTGACCGTGACCGGCCGCAAGAAGGACCTCATCATCACGGCGGGCGGCAAGAACGTCTCGCCGGGCGAACTGGAGGCGTCGGTGATGACCTCGCCGGTCGTCAACCAGTGCGTCGTCGTAGGCGACCGCAAGCCGTTCGTCGCCGCCATCGTCGCGCTCGACCTGGCGGAGACGAACACGTGGCTCCAGGCGCAGGGCGCGAAGCCGTGCGCCGACCTGGCCGAGGCCGCGTGCAACCCGATCGTGCGCGCCGAGGTGGAACGCGCCGTCAACCAGGCCGACGAGCTCGTCTCCCGCGCCGAATCCATCCGCAAGTTCGAGATCGTCCCCGACGACTTCACCGAGGAGAACGGGCTCGTCACCGCGTCGATGAAGGCGCGCCGCGAGGCCATCACCAAGCGGTACCGCGACCTCATCGACAATGTGATCTACGCGGGCAAGAAGTGACGGCCGCGTCGTAAGGCCGCCGCCGCATATGGAAGGGCCCGTGACGGAACCTGCGATTCGGTTCCGTCACGGGCCCCTCCATATATCTCCCTGCATGCTCCCTGCACGCGGACGGGGAGACGCGCCTCACTGGCGCGGCGCGGTCCTCTTCGTGTACATCTGCGTGGCGAGCAGCGTCGCGTAGCGCTTGATGACCTTCGGACGGATGACCTTCATCGACGCGGTCATCAGGCCGTTCTCCTGCGTGAACTCCTCGGGCAGGATGATGAACTTGCGCACCGACTCGGCGCGGGAGACGCCCTCGTTGGCCTGATCGACCCACTTCTGCACCTCGGCGCGCACGGCGGCGTTGTTCGCGGCCTCCTCCATGGACATGTTCTCGTCCAGACCCTTCGCCTCCAGCCACGGGCGCAGCGACTCCTCGTCCAGCGTGATGAGCGCGGAGATGAACGGGCGCTTGTCGCCGAGCACCAGGGCCTGCGAGACGATCTCGCAACGCTGGATGACCTCCTCGATCGGGCCGGGCGCCACGTTCTTGCCGCCGGCCGTGATGATGAGGTCCTTCTTGCGGCCGGTGATGTAGAGGAATCCGTCGTTGTCGATGCGGCCCAGATCGCCGGTCGCATACCAGCCGTCCTCGGTGAAGGAGGTCTCGGTGGCCTCCTCGTTCTTGTGGTAGCGGGGGAACACGGCGCGGCCCTTGACCTGGATCTCGCCGTCCTCGGCGATGCGCAGCGAGAAGCCGGGGAACGCGATGCCGACCGAACCGGCGTGGAACGGGACGCCCAGCACGTTGAACGCGCACGGCGCGGTCGTCTCGGTCAGGCCGTAGCCCTCGTACACGGGCACGCCGGCGCCGCGGAAGAACGCCATCAGCTCCGGGTCGAGCGGGGCGCCGCCGGCGACGATCCACTTGGCGCGGCCGCCCAGCACCTCGCGCAGCGACTTGTAGACCACCGGGTCGAACGCGGCGCGCTTGGTGCGCGTCAACGCGCCCGCATGGCCCTTCTCGGAGACCTCCTTCATGTAGTCCTGCGCGGCGACGACCGCGGAGGCGAACACCATGCCCTTAGCGCCGTGACCGGCCTTCTGGGAGGCGGCGTTGTACACCTTCTCCAGCACGCGGGGCACGACGATCATGATGGACGGCTTGGCGACCTGCAGGTCGGAGATCAGCGTCCTGATGCCGGTCGCGATGTAGATGTGGACGTTCGAGGCGACGACGATGTAGTTGATGGCGCGCGCGAACGAATGCGCCTGCGGCAGGAACAGCAGAATCGTGTTCTTCTTGTCATGCAGCAGGTCCGGCATGTAGTCGGGCAGGTTCAGCGCCGTCTGGCAGTAGTGCTCGTGCGTCATCTCGACGCCCTTCGGCGCGGCGGTGGACCCGGACGTGTAGACGATCGAGCACAGGTCGGTCTTCTGCACCGAGTCGATGCGCTCGTCCAGCTCCTCGTCGGACACGGACTTGCCGTACGCCTTGATCTCGTCCAGACCGCCGGTCTCGATGCACACGATGTGCTCCAACGACGGGCATTCCTCGACGGCGCCGTCGGCCTTGTCGCGCATGGCGGTGTCCTGCACGATGAGCAGACGGGCGTCGGAGTTGTTGACGATGTTGCGGATCTGCTCGGCGGAATCCGTGTCGTAGATGGTGGCCAGCACGCCGCCGCAGGCCATGACGGCCGCATCGGTCAGATCCCATTCATAGGAGGTGCGGCACATGAACGCCACGCCGTCGCCCTTCTTCAGACCGTAGTGCAGCAGTCCCTTGGCGATCTCGCGGACCTCGGCGAGGAACTCGTTCGCGGTCTTCGTGACCCACTCGCCGTCCTCCTTGTACGTGTACAGCGGTTCGTCGCCCATGCGCTCGGCGCGGTCGGCGTAGATGTCGTAGATCGACATGCCCATGTCCAGCGGAGGATTGCCCTGCGTGGTGGTGGTCAGCAGCCCCGAAGCCGGGTCGATTTCGGTGACCGTCGGACGGTCCGGCCCCCACACGTCGGTGTGGGGCAGCTCGATGGACTCCTCGCGGGCGATGTCCTCGCCGGCGTAGTCGGGTTCGTTGCCGGCGTCGTCGCCGACCGGATGCACGAAGTCGGTGCCAAGACGCAACGCCTTGCGCGTGATGTTCGTGGTTTGCTGCTTCAACGTGGAAAAAACGGACACGTGCTGCTCCTTGACCCAATTCCTTGTCTGGTCCTGTCTCAGAACAGCCAGTTTAGCGCCCGGAACGCGACACGTCACCTTACGGTGGCGTAGGAAACGCAGGCGTCCGTGGACGTTTCTCCCGGCGCGCCGTGGGTCTTCGGCTACACTTGGGCGACGTACGACACGATACGGCCAATGTCAGAAAGGGCTCTCATGGCTGAAATCAAGGAAGCCACGGTGGCTTTCGGTGTGCTGGACGAGACGTCGGATACGGAATCCCGCGTCGCGCTTACCCCGGACATCGTCACCAGGCTCGGGCGGAGCGGAATCTCCTGCCTGATCGAACGCGGCGCCGGCGCCGCGGCTCACTACACGGACGAGGACTATGCGAAGGCGGGCGCCACGGTCGCCCCGCGCGACGAGGTGATCGCCAAGGCCGACGCGCTCGGCTTCGTCGACCGTCCGTCCGCCGGGACCGTCGCCGAGCTCAGGGCCGGCCAATGGGTGATCGGCATGCTCGGCTCGTTCACCGACGCCGATTACGTCGCCGCGCTCGATGAGGCCGGAATCGTGGGCGTCGCCATCGAACGCCTGCCGCGCCAGCTGTCCAGCGCGCAGTCGATGGACGAGATGACCTCGCAGAACTCGGTGATGGGCTACAAGGCGGCCATCCTCGCCGCCGACGCCTACGGCTCGTTCCTGCCGATGATGACCACCGCCGCGGGCACGATCCGTCCGGCGAAGGCGCTCGTGCTCGGCGCCGGCATCGCGGGACTCCAGGCCATCGGCACGCTGCGCCGTCTCGGCGCCGTCGTCACCGCGTACGACGTGCGCCCCGCCTCCAAGGGCGAGGTCGAATCGCTCGGCGCGAAGTTCCTCGACCTCGGCCTCGACTTCTCGAAGGGCCAGGGCGAGGGCGGCTACGCGCGCGCCCTGACGCCCGAGGAGCAGAAGGAGCAGCAGGCCGCCGTCGACGCGAAGGCCGCCGGCTTCGACATCGTCATCACCACCGCGAAGGTCCCGGGCCGCAGGCCCCCGGTGCTGCTCACCAAGGCCGGCGTCGACGGCCTGAAGCGCGGCGCCGTGATTGTCGACTGCGCCGCGTCCGAGCTCGGCGGCAACGTCGAGGGATCCGCCATCGGCACGCGGACCACCGAAGGCGGCGTCACCATCATCGGCGCGCCGTACCTCGCCTCCGGCGTCGCCACCACCGCGTCCGACCTGCTCGCGCGCAACGTGGCCGACGTGCTCGCCCACTTCGTGCGTGACGGCAAACTGTCCCAGGATCCGTCCGAGGAGCTGGACGCCGCGCTCGTCGTCGCCGGCCGCGTCGGGGCCGCCGGGACCGCGGCCGAAGAGAAGTAAGGAAGGGAAGGAACGCAAATGCCCACGCTCGTCGTCTCCATCACACTGTTCGTGCTGGCGCTGCTCATCGGCATCGAGGTGATCGGCAAGGTGCCCGCCACCCTGCACACCCCGCTCATGTCCGGCGCGAACTCCATCCACGGCATCGTCATCGTCGGCGTCGTCATCGTCGCCGCCGAGGCGAACTCGCCGCTCGCCTACGTGTTCATCTTCCTCGCCGCCGTGCTCGGCACGATGAACGTGGTCGGCGGCTACGTCGTCACCGACCGCATGCTCGAGATGTTCAAGTCCAACAAGAAGAAGGGGGAGGATAAGTAAATGGCCTCCGCAACCGTCGGAACCATCGACATCGTCGCCTGGTTCGTCTACCTGTTCTCCGCCGTCATGTTCGTCGTCGGCCTGCACTTCATGAACTCGCCGAAGACCGCCCGCAAGGGCAACCAGATCTCCGCGTTCGGCATGGTCGTCGCCGTGCTCATGGCGTTCATCGTGCTGTTCGCCAAGGGCTTCGTCAACACGGTCGCCGTCGTCGTGCTCGTCGTCGGCATCCTGATCGGCGCGGTCGCCGGCGTCGTCTCCGCCAAGAAGGTCAAGATGACCGACATGCCGCAGCTCGTCTCCGTGTTCAACACGGTCGGCGGCGGCGCGGCCGCGCTCGTCGCCCTCAACGACATCCTCACCAAGGAGGGCGTGCCGGACCTCGTCGTGCTCATCACCGCCGGCCTCGGCATCCTCATCGGCTCCGTCACGTTCACCGGCTCGCTCATCGCCGCCGGCAAGCTGCAGGGCGTCAAGTGGGTGAAGAAGCTCACCCTGCCCGGCAAGGGCGTGTGGAACATCGCGTTCATCGTCCTCACGGTCGCCAGCTTCGTCATGCTGTGCGTCCAGCCCGGCCAGCGCCTCCTGTGGTCGATCCTCACGACGCTGTTCGCCCTCGGCTACGGTCTCGTGTTCGTCATCCCGATCGGTGGCGCCGACATGCCCGTCGTCATCTCCGTGCTGAACGCGTGCACCGGCACCGCCGTCGCCATGTCCGGCCTCGCCATCGACAACGTCGCCCTCATCGTGGCCGGCGCGCTCGTCGGCTCCGCCGGCGTGACCCTGTCCATCCTCATGGCCCAGGCCATGAACCGTCCGCTGCTGTCCGTCCTCGCCGGCGGCTTCGGCGGCTCCGACGCCGCGGCCGCAGGCGACGGCCCGGAGGGCACGATGAAGGAGACCTCGCCGGACGATCTTGCCGTCCAGCTCGTCTACGCCGACAAGGTCATCTTCGTGCCCGGCTTCGGCCTCGCCCAGGCGCAGGCCCAGCGCGAGCTCGCCGACCTCGGCGAGCTGCTCAAGAACCACGGCGTCGAGGTCTCCTACGCGATCCACCCGGTCGCCGGCCGCATGCCCGGCCACATGAACGTGCTGCTCGCCGAGGCCAACGTGCCCTACGAGGAGCTCGTCGACCTGGAGGAGATCAACCCGCAGTTCCCGTCCGCCAACGTCGCCCTCGTCGTCGGCGCCAACGACGTCACCAACCCGGCCGCCCGCCGTCCGGGCACTCCGGTCTCCGGCATGCCGATCCTCGACGTCGACAAGGCGCAGAACGTGGTCGTCATGAAGCGCGGCCGCGGCACCGGCTACGCCGGCATCCAGAACGAGCTCTACTTCGAGGACAACACGCAGATGCTGTTCGGCGACGCGAAGAAGAGCCTGCAGGCCGTCATCGCCGCCGTCAAGGAATTGCTGGCGTAATGGAGCGCCTCGTCGTCGCTCCTTGGTCGCGGTACCTTCGTACCGCTTCCTTCGGTGCGCCTAGAGGCCGCACGCATTATGCGAACGATTCGTTGTGCCGGCGTACCGGCTTCAACCGCACGGGAGCCCCTCCTCGGAGGGGCTCCCGTCGTTTCCAGGTCGTTCCGGAGGCGATGCCGGCCACGGGACGAACCGTCACAGGGCGAACACGCGCGTCACGAACGCGGCGACGCGGCTCCAATAGAGCTCCGGATCCGTGCTCGCGGCGAGGGCATGACCGGCGCCCGGCACCAGCAGACGTTCGCGGTCCGGCCCCGCGCATGCGGCGATGTTGCGGTCGAGGAACGCGGGGTCGACGAACGCGTCCGCCTCGCCGTGGATGAACATCATCGGAATGATCGTATGGCGCAGCGAGCGCACGCAGGACGCCTCGCGGAAGCCGTACCCGGCGACCCGGCGCGAGATCGCGGACATGAGGTCGACGATCGGCACGCCCATCCAACGATGGGGCAGATGGTACATGTGCTTCGCGTTGAACAGGAACTGGTCGCGCACCGACGTGTATCCGCAGTCCTCGATCGCGGCGACGACGTTGCGGGGCAGCTCCGGTTCGCCGGTCGTCATCATCACCGTGGCGGCGCCCATCGAGACGCCGTGCAGCAGGACGCGGGCCTCGGGGTCGCTCGCGGTGATGAGGGTGATCCAACCCAGAAGATCGCGGCGCTCCAGCCATCCCATGCCGATGTAGCGTCCCTCGCTCAGCTCGTAGCCGCGCTGCGCCGGGACGAGCACGGTGAATCCCATGCGGGCGAACCGGTGCGCGTACTTCGCCATTTCCGAGGGTCTGCCGGTGTAGCCGTGCATGCAGACCGCATACAGATGCCGGGCGGGGGAGGCGCGGTCCGGGTCGAACAGCCAGCCGTGGAGCTTCAGACCGTCCTCGGAACGCATCGAGACGGGCTGCTTCGCCGTCTCGAACCAGTGCGCGGCCTCCGTCTCCTCGTCGGCGTCCCGATGAGGCGTCTCCAGATAGTCCGACGCCGCGCCGTTGCTCATCAGACGCTCCATCCAATGCGAGCATTCCCGGTCCAGCGACAGATGGAACATCAGCTCGGCCGTCGTGAGCAATCCGGCGGCCACGGCGCCCACGCCCGCGCCCGCCCCGATCAGCATGTTCCTGGTGACTCGCCTCATCGCAACTCGATTCCCTGAAAAACGTTTCCTCCCTTGATTGTAGCCGCGAGGTTGTCCTCGGTTCCCGTATACTTGGTTGCTGTTGCTTTGGCGAGGGAAGACGAGGATTCCATCGGAGTCCGCGCTTCCGTTATCGACTCGGCGTGATGAACCTCCTAGGGGGCGTTCTGCGGCGCGTCGTGGCGTCAAAAGACAGAACGACAAGTGACACATACGTCCATACAACCCAAGGAGGCCAGATATGGCTACCAAGATCGTCCTCAACGGCGAAGTCCGCAACGAGTTCGGCAAGGGCGCTGCCCGCCGCATGCGCGTCGCCAAGCTCATCCCCGCCACCATCTACGCCGGTGGCGCCGATCCGAAGTTCCTCACCCTGCCGATGAAGGAGACCACCCTCTCCCTGCGCCACACCAACGCCCTGTTCGAGCTGAACTTCGGCGACGAGAAGGCCATGGCCGTCGTCAAGGACGTGCAGCGCAACCCCGTCAAGCGCATCGTTGAGCACATCGACTTCTACGAGGTCAAGGCCGGCGAGAAGATCGACGTCGAGGTGCCGGTGTTCGTCGAGGGCACCCCGAAGGGCGCCGCCGTCGCGTTCGTCGACATCCAGGAGCTCAAGGTCCGCGCCGACGTCGCCAACCTGCCGGAGCGCATCGTCGTGAACGTCGAGGGCCTGACCGACGGCACCAAGGTGTTCGCCAAGGACGTCGTCCTGCCCGAGGGCGTCGAGCTCGACGTCGAGAACGCCGAGGAGTCCGTCGTGACCGTCGAGGTGCCGGAGGACGCCACCGAGTCCACCGCCGCTCCGGAGGCCGCCGCCCCGGCCGCCGACGCCGACGCCGCTGCCGCCCCGGCCGCCGACGCCAAGTGATCGCCGCCGGCGTGAGGCCGGCCTGACGATATGATCCCCGGGAAGACCCGCGACACGTCTCGCGGGTCTTCCCTTTTGCTTTTCATAATGTGAACCGGCGCACATCCGCGGTTGCGGGATGTGCGAAAGTAACTGACAGCACCGGGCGCCACAAGCGCGCGGCAATCCCCTTCGAAAGGCCGCCATCGCACGGCCGAATGCAACAAAAAGAAGTGAACATGACTGAGAACACGCATCACGATCCGGCGGCGCTCGACAAGCTGGTCGAGCCGTTCACCGTACTGCCGAACGAGAATCCGGCCTCCGACGCCAAGCGCGCCGAACTCATCGACAAGCCGGCCTTCGGCCAGGTCTTCTCCGACAACATGGCCCACATGACGTGGACCAAGGGCGAGGGCTGGGGCGACCGTCGCATCGAGCCGTACGCGCCGCTCAAGATGGACCCGGGCGCATCCGTGCTGCACTACGCGCAGGAGTGCTTCGAAGGCCTCAAGGCCTACCGTCACGCCGACGGCTCCACCTGGCTGTTCCGCCCGGACGCGAACGCCGAGCGTTTCCAGAACTCCGCGAAGCGCCTGTACCTGCCCGAGCTGCCGGTCGACGACTTCATCGGCTCCGTCGCCGCGCTCGTCAAGCGTGACGTGGACTGGGTCCCGTCCCGCCGCGAGTACACGCTGTACATGCGTCCGTTCATGTTCGCCTCCGAGCCGTTCCTCGGCGTGCGCGCCCCGCACGAGGTCGACTACTGCGTGATCGCCTCCCCGTCCGGCCCGTACTTCCCGGGCGGCGTCAAGCCGGTGAGCATCTGGGTGGAGGACAAGTGGTTCCGCACCGGCCCCGGCGGCACCGGCTTCGCCAAGTGCGGCGGCAACTACGCCGCCTCCCTGCTCGGCGAGTACACGGGCATCGAGAACGGCTGCGAGCAGGTCTGCTTCGTCGACGCGGCGACCAAGACCTACCTCGAGGAGCTGGGCGGCATGAACATGATGGTCGTCCACAAGGACGGCCATGTGGAGACCCCGTCGCTGACCGGCAACATCCTGCCGGGCGTGACCCGCCGCTCCCTCATCCAGCTGCTGCAGGACCGCGGTATCGACGTGGTCGAGACGATGATCGCCCTCGAGCAGCTGCTCGAGGACATCAAGTCCGGCGAGGTCACCGAGGTGTTCGCCTGCGGCACCGCCGCCATCATCACGCCGATCGGCCGCTTCAAGTCCCCGAAGTTCGACGTGACCGTCGCCGAGGGCGGCGTCGGCGAGCTCACCCAGTCGCTGCGCGACGAACTGCTCGGCATCCAGCTCGGCGAGATCGAGGATCCGCACAACTGGATGTGGAAGGTCTGCTGAGGCGTTTCGCCGAATCCGGCCCCCGCGGTGCGATTCGCACCCGCGGGGGCCTTGCAGTAGGGGGACGATGCCGTTCGCGGCGGGGAAAATGGAGCCATATACGAGGATGCGCTGACCGCCATGCTATTATGTGGAGCAGCATACACGGCGAGGCATCCATGAGAAAGGGATAGGGCAGATGGAGATGGGGTTTCCTACAGCGTTCCGCGGCTATGACAAGGAGTCGGTCGACGGATACGTCACGCACATGGCCCAGGAAACTTCGACGCTGCAGCAGCAGATCGACGATCTGAAGAACTCCCTCTCCCAGCTGCAGAGCGACTACCAGTCCTCCCAGATGCAGCTCGCCGATGCACGCAAGCATGCCGCCAAGGCCGAGGAGGAGGCCCAGAACACGGCCCAGAACTCGGTGAAGTATCTGGGTGCCAGCGCGCAGCAGCTGCTCAACGCCGCCGAGAAGACCAGCACGGAGCTCATCGCCCGCGCCAAGAGGGAGGCGGCCGACCACAAGCGTGAATCCACGCAGCAGATCGCGGACATGGTCCAGCAGGCCAACAACGACGTGCAGCTCATCCTCGCCGAGGCACGCAAGAAGTCCGCGGGCATCCTCGAACGTGCCAACGAGGAGGCCAAGCTGCTGCAGAAGAACACGGCGGAGAAGATCGACGCCGACAAGAAGCGTGCCGCCAAGGAGATCTCGGAACGTCGCAGCGCCCTGGACATGGAACTCGAGAACATGCGCGAGGCCACCAAGGCCGATCTGGAGAAGCAGCGCGCCATCTGGCAGACCACGCTCGCCGCCGAGAAGGTGGAGCAGGCGAAGACCCTCGCCGCACAGCGCCAGGACGCCGAGCAGGAGGCCGCACGCATCAAGGCCGGCGCCAGCGAGGAGGCCCAGCGCAATCTCACGGAATCCCGTCGCCAGCTCGACGAGGCCCGCAGCAAGTCCGAAGCGATGCTGAACGACGCGAAGGCGAAATCGGCGAAGATGCTCAGCGACGCGAACGAACGTTCCAAGCAGATTCTCGGCGATGCGGAGATCTCGAAGGCCGAGACGCTCAAGAAGGCCGCCGACGAGCTCGAGCAGGCCCGTTCCGTGATCACCAAGCAGCGCGAGGACACCTCCGCCGAGATCAACGACATGCTCAAGAGCATCAACCAGCGCCGTCTGGAGGCCCAGCAGGAGTCCGACAACATCCTCGCCAAGGCCAAGTCGGTGCTCGCCAACGCGAATCAGGTGGCCACCGAGAAGGAGGAGGAGGCGGAGAAGTTCCGCGTCTCCATCATCCAGGAGGCCAAGGAGACCTCCGAGCAAGAGACCCGCCAGCGCCGCGCCGCCGCCGACCGCGAGATCTCGCGTCTGCAGTCGCGCATCGACAGCCTGCGCGACATGGAATCCCAGCTCATGACCCGTGTGAGCGACATGCGCTCGGTGCTGCTGAGCTCCTTCGACTCCCTGGACGACGGCTCCCTGTCCGCGGCGGCGGGACGCTCCCGCGTCTCGGGCGGCGAATACGCCAAGAAGACGATCCAGAACGTGCTGGTGGGCGTGGACGCCGGCGGCGACACGGATCCCTCGCTGGTCGATCCGTCGAAGTTCCCCGGCAGCCTGAAGTCGTCGTCGGGGGCCACCGACAGCTTCATCTGATCCATCCCGCCGGGGAGCCGGGACATGGTCATTGCATACTAGATTCGATTGACGGGTGCGTTCGTGGACGTTGCACAGACTAGGGAAACGGAGACTCACGGTGCATCGCGACATGTGCCGGAGTCCCGCTCCGTCCTGCTCGATCTCGATGAGAACCTCCATATCGACGTCCACTCGTATGTGAACGATCTGATCGAGCGCCAGCATATGGCCGGATTCGAGGATGACGAGAGCGAATCCACGCATGCGGACGAGGAGTCCTTCGACCTCATGCTCAACCGCGTGAGGCGCATCGCGGAGCAATGCTCCGAATCCCACGTCAGCGCCGAACTTACCGCCTTGGCGCGCACGATGCCGGAATACGACATCTCGCGGCTGCGGACCGAGGACGACGAGGAGCCGGCGGTCTCCGCATCATCGGAAGCGGACGATATCGACGGGAACGACGATGCGGATGCATCGAGGCCGGCGCGTACCCGACGACGGCACGGGGCCGCCGCCGGCAGGAAGAGGGGGACGGGGCGCGGACGCCATCGACGCGGGGGTGCCGATGAGCCGCGGGGGGACCGCAAACGCCAGGCGAGGCGGCACGCCGCCCGCAGGCGTGGACCGTCCGTCGGCCTGTTGGCGGGATCCGCGGTCGCCGTCGTGCTGATCGCGGTCGTCGTATGCGTCGTCGTCCTGTAACGACGGAAGGGGGCTGCTCATGCAGGTGGCGTTGGAGAGCAACGCGTTCTTCATGGGCGTGGAATATCTCGCGGTGTTCTGCTGCGGTCTCGTCGGCGGGCTCGCGGCCGTGCGCAAGCGGTACGACCTGTTCGCCATCCTCGTGATCGCGTGGCTCACCGCCCTGGGTGGCGGCATCCTGCGTGACGTGTTGCTCGAGGTGCCTCCCGTCGGCATCACCGATCGATGGTCGGTGGTCACCGCGCTCGTCTCCGGCGTCGCCATCGCGATCGTCCACCCGGAGGTCAACAAGCTCAAATGGTCGATGATCACGCTCGACGCGCTCGCGCTCGGCCTGTTCGCGGTCAACGGCACGGCGAAGGCCATGTACCTCGGCACGTCCGGCATGACCGCCGGATTCCTCGGCATGGCGACCGCGCTGGGCGGCGGTCTCACCCGCGACATCCTGCTCAACGACGTGCCGATGATCATCCGCGACAAACACTGGTATGCGGTGCCCTCCGCCATCGGATGCGTGTGCACCGTGTTCGTGTGCAAGGGGCGTATGGCGGGACTGCTGAACGCCGAGCAGGAGATCGGGCTCGACGTGCTCATCATCGTGCTCATCGTCGGGATGCGTCTGTCCTCCGTGATCTACAACATCACGTTCCCGGGCGCCGTGGAGCGGCACAACGTCTATCTGCCCGGGGAGAGCCATTACCTCAGGCGCCCCGACATCACGCCGCAATCCGGCTCCGCGGGCCGCGGGCCGCGCGCCCGCTGGGACGATGACGACGACGTCTGACGTCCCTCCCGACGCCCGTCCGGTATGGGGACGGAAGGGCCGCGCCGGCCGGCCGAAGACGGCGCGTCGTGTTATCCGCACGGCGTGCTATCATCTACGTCTCGTATGTCCTTATAGCAAACGTCGTTTGGAGTTACATTGGCAAACATCAAGTCGCAGAAGAAGCGCGTCATCACCAACGAGAAGGCGCACAAGCGCAACGTGGCCGTCAAGTCCGGTCTGAAGACCGCCGTCCGCGCCACCCGCGAGGCCATCGCCGCCGGTGACAAGGCCGCCGCCCAGGCCGCCTACCAGGTCGCCGCCCGCAAGCTCGACAAGGCCGCCGGCGCCGGCGTGATCCACAAGAACCAGGCCGCCAACCGCAAGTCCGGCCTCGCCCTCGCGATCAACGCCCTGTGAGACTGAATCCGCTCCGTTGAGCGGATGGTCGAGGAACCCCGCAAACCCGTCGGTTTGCGGGGTCTCTTATTTCGCGTACACTAATGTAGGTTTGACTACAGTCGATTAGGAGGCATGCTCAGTGGCCACCCAGCACAACCAGCCCGGTTCCACCGACCAGTCGTTGATCCGCAACTTCTGCATCATCGCGCACATCGATCACGGCAAGTCCACCGTGGCGGACCGCATCCTGCAGCTGAGCGGCATCGTGCCGGAACGCGAGATGCGCGACCGCTTCCTCGACCGCATGGACATCGAACAGGAGCGCGGCATCACCATCAAGTCGCAGGCCGTGCGCGTGCCGTGGACGTTCGACGGCACCGAATACACGCTGGGAATGATCGACACCCCCGGCCATGTGGACTTCACCTACGAGGTGTCGCGCGCGCTGGCCGCATGCGAGGGCGCGGTGCTGCTCGTCGACGCGACGCAGGGCATCGAGGCGCAGACGCTGTCGAACCTGTACATGGCCATCGACCATAATCTCACCATCATCCCGGTGCTCAACAAGATCGACCTGCCGAGCGCCGAACCGGACAAACACGCCGAGGAAATCGCCGGCCTGATCGGCTGCGAGCCGAGCGACGTGCTGCGTGTGTCCGGCAAGACCGGCGAAGGCGTCGCCGACCTGCTCGACCAGATCGTCATGGAGGTGCCGGCTCCGGAAGGCGACCCCGAGGCGCCGGCACGCGCCCTGATCTTCGATTCCGTGTACGACTCCTACCGCGGCATCGTCACCTACATCCGCATGGAGGACGGCGAGCTGCACGACCGCGAGAAGGTGCACATGATGGGCATCGGCATGACGCACGATCCGATCGAGATCGGCGTGATCAGCCCGGACATGACCCGCACCAAGGCGCTCGGTGCCGGCGAGGTCGGCTACATCATCACCGGCGCGAAGGACGTGAGCCAGTCGAAGGTGGGCGACACCCTGACCTCCGCCGTGCGCCCCGCCACGGAGCCGCTGCCTGGCTACCGCGATCCGAAGCCGATGGTCTACTCCGGCCTGTTCCCGATCGACAACGCGCAGTTCCCCGAACTGCGCGAGGCGCTCGACAAGCTCAAGCTCAATGACGCCGCCCTCGTCTACACGCCGGAGACGTCCGTCGCGCTGGGCTTCGGATTCCGCTGCGGCTTCCTCGGCCTGCTGCACATGGAGATCGTCTCCGAGCGTCTCAGTCGTGAATTCGGACTCGACCTCATCCAGACCGCGCCGAACGTCACCTACGAGGTGACCAGCGAGGACGGATCCGAGCACCACGTCACCAATCCGAGCGAGTTCCCGGACGGCAAGATCAAGAAGATCGTCGAGCCGATGGTCGCGGCGGACATCATCACGCCGAAGGATTTCATCGGCGCGGTCATGGACCTGTGCCAGGACCATCGCGGCCAGATGGGCACGATGGAGTACATCTCCACCGACCGCGTGGAGATGCACTACCGCATTCCGCTGGCGGAGATCGTGTTCGACTTCTTCGACCAGCTGAAGTCCCGCACCAAGGGCTACGCCTCGCTCGACTACCATGAGGACGGCGAGCAGTCGGCCGACCTCGTCAAGGTGGACATCCTCATCCAGGGCGAGAAGGTGGACGCGTTCAGCGCCATCGTGCACCGCGACAAGGCGTACTCCTACGGCGTGATGATGACGAAGAAGCTGCGCGAGCTCATCCCGCGCCAGCAGTTCGAGATCCCGATCCAGGCGGCGATCGGCTCGCGCATCATCGCGCGTGAGAACATCCGCGCGCTCAGGAAGGACGTGCTCGCCAAGTGCTACGGCGGCGACATCACGCGTAAGCGCAAGCTCCTCGAGAAGCAGAAGGCCGGCAAGAAGCGCATGAAGATGCTCGGCCACGTCGAAGTGCCGCAGGAGGCGTTCATCGCCGCCCTGTCCACCGGCGAGGATGCGAACGACCGCGACACCAAGGACAAGATCCGCGCCGCCCAGAAGACCGAAGGCTGATGTTCGAGGTCTACGTCCACGTGCCGTTCTGCATGCGGCGCTGCGGGTACTGCGATTTCAACACGTACACCGCGCGCGACCTCGGAGCGGGGGCGTCGCGCGGCAACTATGCGAACATGGTCGTGCGCGAGATGGAGCTCACGCGTGAATGGCAGCTGGCGCACGGCATCGAGGAGCCTCCGGCCGACACCGTGTTCTTCGGCGGCGGCACGCCCACCATCCTCTCCGCGGACGACCTCGTGGCCATGCTGGACGCCGTCCGCCGCATCTGGGGCATCGCTCCCGGCGCGGAGATCACCACCGAAGCCAATCCGGACACGGTCAACGAGTACTACATCGACCGTCTCGCCGAAGGCGGGTTCACCCGTGTCTCCTTCGGCATGCAGTCCGCCGTGCCGCACGTGCTCGAAACCCTCGACCGTACGCATACGCCCGAAAACGTGGCAGCCGGTGTGCACGCGGCGGACAAGGCCGGTCTGCGTTCCAGCGTCGACCTCATCTACGGCGCGCCGGGGGAGAGCCTCGATGATTGGCGCACGTCGGTGCGCACGGCCATCGATCTCGGCGTGAACCACATCTCCGCCTATGCGTTGACCGTGGAGCCGACCACCAAGATGGGCCGTCGGATCGCCGCCGGCACCCTGCCCAAGCCGGACGACGACGACGAGGCGGCGAAATACGAGATCGCCGACGACCTGCTCACGGCCGCGGGTCTCGCATGGTACGAGGTGTCCAATTGGGCGAAACCCGGGTATGAGAGCCGGCACAACCTCGGCTATTGGCGCAACGTCGACTGGGCCGGCATCGGCCCCGGCGCGCACTCGCACTACAACGCCGTCGCCTCCGGGGGCAACGCCGCGACGCACGCCCTGCGCGCGTGGGACATCGCCCACCCGCGCATGTGGGCCACAGCCATCAACGAGAGCCGCGTCCCGTGGGGAGGCAGCGAGGCGATCACGCCTGGCGAGAACCTCGAGGAGCTCATCATGCTCGGCCTGCGCATCCGCGAAGGTCTCGACCTGACCCGCATCAACCGGGCCATCGCCTCCGCGCGCGGTGCGCACGGCTCCACGTCCCTGCGACCCATCGACGCCGCGCAACTGCGGCCGATGGTCGAGGACGGCCTCATCGTCATCGAGACCGATGCGCAAGGCCGCACCCATGTCATCCCCACACGCAAGGGGCGTCTGCTCAACGACGCCGTCATCGAACGCGTCTTCGACCTCGCCGGCGTGTGAACCCCAGAAACGAAACCGTACGAAGCAGCACCATGTCCTATCTTGAACCCACCTCGTTGAGCGAGCGTCGCCGCGCGCTCATCTTCGTCAACATCATGCTTTCGTGCATCGCGACGACCATCATGGCCACGGCGCTCACCACGGCGCTGCCGCCCATCGTGCACGATCTGGGTATCGACATGCGGACCGGCCAGTGGCTCACCAGCGGCTACTCGCTCGCCATGGGCATCGTCATGCCGTTGACCGCGTTCCTCATCACGCGGTTCCCGACCAAGCCGCTCTACCTCGCCGGCGCCGTGCTGTTCATCGTCGGTTCGCTGGTCTGCGTGGCGCCGGTGCCGTTCGCCGTCATCATGGTCGGCCGCGTGATCCAGGCGTGCGGCAACGGACTGCTCATGTCGATGGCGCAGGTCGTGCTCATGACCATCTACCCGGACGATCGCGGCACGGTCATGGGCTGGTACGGGCTCGCCGTCGGCGTCACGCCGGTGATCGCGCCGACGTTGTCCGGACTGATGGTCGACGCGTTCGGCTGGCGTTCCATCTTCTACCTGGTGACCGGCGTGATGGCGGTGTCGCTGGCCGCCGCGTGCCTCGTGTTCGACAACGTGCTCAACACGTCCGAACGGTCCTTCGACATGCTGTCGTTCGCGGTGAGCGTCGTCGCGTTCGGCGGCGTGACGCTCGGCATCGGCAACATCGGCTCCATACCGTTCACGAGCATGACGGTGCTGCTCCCGTTGGCGGCGGGCGTCGCGGCGTCCGTATGGTTCGTGATGCTGCAGCTGAGGCGCGAACGCCCGTTCCTCGACGTGCGCATCCTGCGTCGTCGCGGATTCGCGTTGAGCGTGGTCGGCAGTATGCTGCTGTACTTCGCGATGATGGGATCGTCGGTGATGCTGCCGCTCTACGTGCAGACCATCAAAGGCGGCTCCGCGTCGATGGCCGGTCTGGTGAGCCTGCCCGGCTCGCTCGCCATGGCCGTCATCAGCCCGATGGCAGGCCGTCTCTACGACCGGTTCGGCGTGAAGCGCCTGTTCCTCGTCGGCGGCGTCTGCCTGACCGCCAGCAACCTGTGCATGGGACTGCTGCCGTTGTCCGCGTCGATCTGGGTGGCCGCCACGATCAACGTGGCGCGCTCGCTGGCGATCGGCTGCCTGATGATGCCGCTGGTCACCTGGGGCACGAGCGCGGCGGGCGAGGGGCGTCTCGCCGACGCGAACGCGCTGCTCACCGCGCTGCGCACCATCGCCGGAGCGATCGGCCAGGCCGTGTTCGTCGGGATGATGACGGCGCTGGCGGCGTCCGCGCACGCCGGCGGCATGGGCATGGCCGCCGCCGACATGCACGGCCTGAACCTGACGTATCTGGCCATGGGCGCATGCGCCGTCCCGCTGATCGTCATCCCGCTCGTGTTCCTGCGCGGCGAAGGCGCGGGCCGTCGCAGGGGCTGACGGTCCGGTACGGCGGGGATAATCGAAGGAACGCCGGAGACGCCATGGCGTCCGCGTCCGCTGACGGATCCGGAGCGTCCGGAGCATAGGGGGAGGGGCCGATGATCATCGCCGGATTGTTCATAGTGCTGATCGCGCTGTATATCGTCATGCTCGCCGTCATGGCCGTCGAGCTGGCCATCTTGGGCGTGGGCGCGGCCCTGGCCGTCGGAGCGGGCGTATGCCTCGGCATCGCCTTCCTGCTCGCCGTCGAAGGGGCGGCGCTGCTGGCGTGGAGGGCCTGGCGCGTGTACCGCCGCAAGCCCGTGCCGTCATGGTGCAAGGGCGTCGGCATCGGAACCGCGGTGGTCGGCGGCGTGTGGTTCGTCATCTCCTGCGCCCTGCTGATCGCGTTGGCGGCGCAGATGGTCGGCCTGTTCGTCTGAGATGCGGAGTGCTCCCGCCCGGTGATTCGCGGTGGGCCTTCGCCTATCCCCGCTCCATGCCGGCGAGCAGCGTATGCGTATAGGTGTGCAGCTGCTCGCGGGTGAGCGTGTGCCCGCGCAGATACGCCCAGTCGAGGACGAGCATCACGGTGTTCGCGTAATGGTCGGCGATCAGATCGGCCGGCAGGTCGAAGCGGTCACGGTCGACGCAGGTGCTCATGATCTCATGCGACTTCCGCTCGATGAACATGCGCAGACTGGAGAACAGCGGCCCCTCGGGCGGATTGTGCTCCAGCACCGCGCGCAGCAGGTCCGCGTTGGACTCCAGCAGGTCGGCCATCGCGTCGAGCGCCGTATCCACCCGATGTTCCGGTTCCGATGACGCGAGATCGGAGAGATTCGCCTGATCGGACAACGCCGTCCAGCAGTAGTCGAGCAGGTCGTCGCGGTCCTCGAAATAGTTGTAGAACGTGGCGCGCGGATAGCCGGCCCGTTCGCACAGCGCGTTGACGCTGATTCCGGTGAACGGCTTCTCGGCGAGCAGGGCGGTCATCGCGTCGAAGAACGCGTCGAGCGTGCGCTGCGTGCCGCGCGTGAGTTTGGCGTTGAGATCCTTCTTCATGATCGTCCAGCATAGCCCATCGTCCATGATTTTGCATATGTCCAACTTTATGATAGATTGGACAACTGTATAAATATGGACGTATGGAAAGTTGGAATCATGACGAACGACAGGACCGTGACCGCACCCGCGACGCCGATCGCCGAACCGTTGACCCTGCCCTGCGGCGTGAGAGTGAAGAACCGGTTCTACAAATCCGCGATGAACGAGGCGCTCGCCGGCCGCGGCTGCGAGCCGACCGAAGCCCATGTGCGCCTCTACCGCACGTGGGCGAGGGGAGGGGTCGGCGTGCTCGTCACCGGCAACGTGATGGTCGACCGCACGCAGCTCGGCGAACCCGGCAACGTGGCCGTCGAGGACGAACGCGACCTGAACATGCTGCGCCGGTGGGCGGCCGCCGGTACCGGGCACGGCGTGCACTGCTGGATGCAGATCAACCATCCCGGCCGCCAGTCGCCCATCACCATCAACCCGCATCCGCTCGCCCCGAGCGCCGGCGGCGTCGACGGCGAATACGGCAGGTTCTTCGCCGAACCGACCGAACTCACCCACGGGCAGATCCGCGACATCGTCCGCCGGTTCGCCGTCACGGCGCGCATCGCGAAGAAGGCGGGCTTCACCGGCGTGGAGATCCACGCGGCGCACGGCTACCTCATCAACCAGTTCCTCTCGCCGCTCGACAACCGGCGCGCCGACGAATACGGCGGAAGCCTCGAAAACCGTGCCCGATTCCTGTTCGACGTGTTCGACGCGGTGCGCGAGGCGGTGGGCCCCGATTTCCCCGTGGCGGTCAAGCTCAATGCGCAGGACGGCGTGCCTGGCGGCTTCAGCGAGGAGGAATCCATCTGGGTCATGAAGCAGCTGGAGAGACGCGGCGTCGATCTCATCGACATCTCCGGCGGCACCTACGCCAAACCGGTCATCCAGACCAGCGGCGGCGCTGCGGAGGACCGCCGTCGCGGCGTCTACTTCACCGATTTCGCGCGCCGCATCAAAGGCGAACTGACCGTGCCGGTCGCCCTGACCGGCGGCTTCCGCAACGCGCGCGACATGGAACGCGCGCTGGACGAAGGCATCACGCAGATGATCGGCATCGCCCGCCCTCTGGCGCTCGTGCCCGACCTGCCGAACCGCATCATCCGCGACCGGTGGGACGGCTCCGTCGACCTGCCGCGTGTGACGACCGGCATCACGCCGCTCGACAAGGTGTTCGGCGGCATCCTCGTCATCAGCTGGTTCGAACTGCAGATGAACCGCATCGCGCGGGGCGAACGCCCCGACCTGCGCATCGGCGGCCTCAGGGCGCTCATGTTCGCCATCAAGCGGCATGGCCCGGCCGCCCTCGCTCCGCGCCGTCGCAAAGGGCGGCAGTGATGACCGTGTCCGGCCCGCCGGTGACGTGTTCCCGCACGGTTGCGGCGATGGCCCAGCGCCCGATGGGCCATCGCGTCACCACAGCACGTCGATGGGGGCGGTGGTCTTGTTCTTCTCGATGATGTGGCAGATCTCCTCGGGCGTCTCCCGGCATCCTCGGCGGATCCACAGCCAGATGATCGAGGAGACCGCGGAAACGAGGATTTCCATCGCATAGTCCGCCGGGATGCCGTTGTAGGCTGACTGCGGGTCGGCGCCGAGCCGTTGCGCCTGCGTGACGATCAGCTGCTTCAGCACCTTCTTCAGCTTGTCGTAGAGCTGCATGTCGTTGCCGGAACGGGAGATCGCGTTGAAGAACGCATAGTCGTCGCGCACGTAGCGCAACGCGGCGGAGATCGATTCGGCCTGGAACGCGTCGCAGATCGCCCGCCCGGTGGTGTCGGACACGGTGCGGGCGTCGGAGTCGGCGTTGCCGATGAGGATGGTCGTCAGATCGGCGATCGTGTCGTCGATGAGCTGCTGACGCAGATCGAACTTGTCGAGATAGTGCATGTAGAACGTGCCGCGGTTGATGCCGGCCGTGCGGGCGATGTCGCTCACCGTCATCGCGTCGAATCCCTTCGACTGCACAAGCGTGGTGAACGCGGCCTTGATCTTCGCCTCCGTCTTCGTGTGGCGTTTGCCTGCCATGATCCTCCCGTCTTCGTCGAACCTGACACCCGATTCTATCAACATGTTGTCGATATAGGGTGGTGAATCACCAATTTCCTCCGATGTGTCCAATCTGAACGCAATCGGGGAAACCGTTCATTGACCGCCGTTCCCATGCGTCCCTACCATCGTGACAACACAATCAACACGTTGTTCATTCATGGTACGCAGGCGGCGACCTGCGACTACCCCTCAGTCGGCTTCACCGACAGCTCCCCTGACAGGGGGAGCCGAGGAAACACAGGGAAAGGAAGACCGTCATGGCATACATCGAAATGGTGCACAGCTTCAAGCGGTACCACATGGGAGACACCACGATCACGGCCAACAACGACGTGAGCTTCGGCATCGAGCAAGGCGAGCTCGCCATCATCCTCGGCGCATCCGGCGCCGGCAAATCGACGGTGCTCAACATCCTCGGCGGCATGGACACCAACTCCGAAGGCCAGGTGATCATCGACGACAAGGACATCTCGAACTACACCGCGCGCCAGCTCACCGACTACCGCCGTTACGACATCGGCTTCGTGTTCCAGTTCTATAATCTCGTCGCCAACCTCACCGCGCGCGAGAACGTGGAACTCGCCTCCGAGATCGTGCGCGACGCGCAGGACCCGGTGCAGGCGCTCGTCGACGTCGGCCTCGAACACCGCATCGACAATTTCCCGGCGCAGCTCTCCGGCGGCGAACAGCAGCGCGTCGCCATCGCCCGCGCCGTCGCCAAGAACCCGAAGATCCTCCTATGCGACGAACCCACCGGCGCGCTCGACTACAACACCGGCAAACAGGTCCTGAGGATCCTGCAGGACCAGAGCCGCGAGAAAGGCGCCACCGTCGTCATCGTCACCCACAACTCGGCCATCGCGCCGATCGCCGACCGCGTCATCCATATGCACGACGCACGCGTCAAATCCATCGAGACCAACGCGCATCCGATGGACATCGAGGATCTGGAGTGGTGAGCATGGCATACCGTTCCCGCACACACCGCAAGGGCAGCACGGCGTACCCACGCAAACGGATGCTGTGGAAGGACATCCGCATCACCCTGCGCAAATCCAAAGGCCGGTTCCTCTCCATCGTGAGCCTCATGGTCCTCGGTTCGTTCGCGCTCGTCGGACGGTTCGTCACCGGACCCGACATGCGCATCACCGGCACCGACTTCTACGACCGCCACGACCTCGCCGACGTCACCGTCATCAGCGACTACGGGCTGAGCCGCGACGACGAGAGGATCATCCGCACGACCGACGGCGTCGCACAAGCCGAATTCGGCTACTTCAAGGACGTCGTCATCCGGAACTCGAACCACAGCCTGCGCGTCTATTCGAAACCCGACACGGTCTCCACCTACGAGGTGGTCGAAGGCCGCCTGCCCGAACACGCGAACGAAATCGCGCTCGACCGGGCGGAACGCGACACATACGCGGTCGGCAGCACCATCAGGCTCACCGAACGCCCCGACATCGCCGGCGACACCGTGCTCACGCGCGACAGCTTCACCGTCGTCGGATTCGTTGACGCCAGCGACACCGTCTCCAACCTCAACATGGGCCAATCCACCGCCGGAACGGGCGAACTCGACGGCTACGCGGTCGTCACGAAAACCGTATTCGACTCCGACGTGACGATGATCGGACGCATCACCTTCCGCGACACCCGCGGCGTCGACTATTGGACTGCCGACTACCGCGACCGGGTGAACGCGCACAAGACCGCACTGACCAAGCGGCTCGCCAACCAGCCAGACGCGCGCGCCGCCTCCATCCGCGAAAACCGACGCGCGCAGATCGACAAGGCGCAACGCAAGGTCGACGACGCCAAGCAACAGCTCGCCGACACGCAGCGACAACTCGACGACGCGAAAACCCAGATCGAAGACGGCAAGGACCAACTCGCCGACGGCACCATCCAAGCCGCCGACCAGGCGTCCTCCGCCGTGGCCGAACTCGCCGGAGCGACCGCCCAGATCGCCTCCGCCGACTCCCAGCTCGACGCCGCGCAGACCGCGCTCGCCGCCAGCGCACAGCAGCTCGGCCAAGGCCAAGACAAACTCGACGAATCATGGACCGAACTCGTCCAGGCGAAAAGCCAACTCGACCAGGCACGCACCCAGCTCGACACCGCCAAAACCGTGCTCGACAAGATCGGCGCGCTCCTCGCGCAATGGGAGTCGAGCGGACTGACCGGCGGTGCGTACGACAGCGCCGAAGCGCAATACGACAAGGCGCTCGCCGCCTACAACGCCGCCGCTGCGCAGTACAACACGAAACTCGCCGCCTATGACGACGCGCTCACGCAATGGAACGCCGGGGCGTCACAGCTCGAACAAGGCTCGCAGGAATACCAGAGCAACGCCGCCGCCATCGCCGACGCGCGAAACCAGCTCGCCGACAAGCAAAGCGAACTCGGCACGGCCGTCTCCACGTTGGCCGACAGCGGCTCCGATGGGGCAGAGACGGGATCCGGCGTCTCCCAGCTCGTCGAAGGCCAACGGCGGATCGAGAAGGCGCAGGACGAGTACGACGCGAGACTCGCCGAATTCAACGCCGCCAAACCCGCGGCCGAGAAGAAGATCGAGAAAGCCGAACACGACATCGCGCTCGCCCGCGAGAAGGTGGACACGCTCGAAGTACCCGCCTACTCGATCGACGGGCGGCGCGAGGGACTAACCTCCGAGGGCTACCGCGTGTACGAGATCATCGCGAACATCGTGGAGAAACTCGCCATGATCTTCCCCGTGTTCCTCTACCTCGTGGCCGCGCTCGTCACCTTCACCACGATGGGCCGCATGGTCGACGAGGAACGCGTCAACTCCGGCACGCTCAAAGCCCTCGGCTACGGGAACGCGGACATCCTCGGGAAATTCGTGTTCTACGGGTTCACCGCCTCCACGATCGGCACCGTCATCGGCGTGATCGCCGGACATACGCTGTTGCCGCTGATCGTCTACCACGCCTACGACAGCGGCTTCACGATGCCCCGCATCCGACTGGCGTTCCACCCCCTCGTCACCGTGGCGGCGTTCCTGCTCGCATGGGTGAGCGCCATCGTGCCCGCGATGCTCGCCACGGCCCGCGAGCTGCGCGACAAGCCGGCGGCCCTGCTGCTGCCCAAACCTCCAGCGAAAGGTTCGAAGATACTCCTCGAACGCGTGGGATTCATCTGGGGCAGGCTCAACTTCACGCGCAAGGTCACCGCGCGCAACCTGTTCCGCTACAAGTCGCGCGGGCTGATGACCATCCTCGGCGTGGCCGGCGCGGTCTCGCTGCTCACCGCCGGACTCGGCGTGCAGGCGTCCATCGGCCAGATCGGCGAACGGCAGTTCGACGAGCTCATCCACTACGACCTCATCGTGGCCGAACGCGCCGACGACAACCAGCAGGAACGCAAGGCCGTGGCCGACGCGATGCGCCGTGACGCCGTGGAATCCTCCACCCCGATCAGATACGAGGAACTCACCAAAACGGCGGGCGAGGAGCACGACAAGCAGACCATCACACTGCTCGTCACCGACGACGCCTACAACTTCGGCGACTACCTCACCCTGCGTTCGCGCATCGGGCACAAGCCCCAGGTGCTCACCGACCGCGGGGCGGTGATCTCCGAACGCATGGCGGACATGCTGGGCGCGGACGTGGGGGACACGATCACCGTCACCGACGCCGAAGGCGTGGACCGTCAGGTGCGCGTGGACGGCGTCAGCGAGATGTACATCGGGCATTTCATGGTGATGACCTCCGGCGGATACGGCCGCACGTTCCACAAGACCTACCGGTCGAACGCCTACATGGTCCGGCTCAAGGACGGCGGCATCGGCAATGCCGGGCGTCAGGGTGCCTCGTTCATGAACGTGGACGGCGTCAGGGGAGTGGTGCAGAACACCACGATGAAGAACCAGGTGGCCACGATCGTCGACTCGCTCGACCAGATCATGGAGGTGCTGATCCTCGTGGCGGGGCTCCTCGCCGTGGTGATCCTCTACAACCTCACCAACCTCAACGTGTCCGAACGCATACGCGAGCTGTCCACCATCAAAGTGCTCGGCTTCCACACCAACGAGACCACGATGTACATCTACCGGGAGACCATCCTGCTCTCCGCGATCGGCATCCTCGCCGGATACGGGATCGGCGCCGGCCTCCACCGGTACATCATCACCGAGGTGCCTCCGGACGAGGTCATGTTCGACCCCGCGCTCGGATGGGCGGCGTTCGCCGCGCCCTTGGTCCTCATCGCCCTCGTGCTCGCCGCGCTCGGGCTGATCGTCTACCGCAGGCTGTGCGACGTGGACATGCTCGCCGCCCTCAAGTCGGTGGAATGAACGGGGACCGGGCGATTATGCCGAACCAACGCGCGATCAACGCACGATCAACCACATCGGAACGAATCACACATCGGAATGAATCATGAGATACACGCACAAGATAGATTTCCAATCGCATTACCTGCCGCCCGCATACCTGGATTTCCTCAAACGACATCACCCCGGGGACCCGGACGGCTACCCGACGCCGGACTACTGGGACATGGACTGGCAGCGCGACAAGATGGAGTTGCTGGGCGTCTCCTATGCACACCTGATGCTCTCCTCACCGAACATCTGGCTGCCGGACGCCTACGAATGCCTCGGCCTGGCACGGCGCATCAACGATCAGGGCGCCGCGATGGCGGCCTCCGACCCCTCGCGTTTCGGCCTGATCGCCACGTTGCCGCTGCCCTATGAGCGTGAATCCGTGGCCGAGGCGAGGCGAGCGATGGACGAGCTGCATGCGGACGGCGTCGGATTGACCACCAACCACCACGGATGCTATCTGGGCGACCCCCGGCTCGACCCGCTGATGCGCGAACTCGACGCGCGCGGAGCCCTGGCGATCATCCATCCCACGGCGCCGGCCGCACACGTGCCCGGCGCATGCGAGGGGCTGTCCCTGCCCGCGTTCGAATACTTCGTGGAGACCACGCGCGCGTTCGCCAACATGGTGATGAACGACACGTTCGTCAGATTCCCGGACATCACATGGGTGCTGCCGCACGCCGGCGCGTTCACGTCGATCCTCGCCGACAGGTTCGAAAGCTTCGCGTTGATCCTGCGCATGGACGACCCCGACCGCCGCGCCGACTTCAAGGAGGCCATGGCCCACGTGTACTTCGACGTGGCGGGATTCAGCGAGCCCAAACAGCTCGCCGACCTGCTGCTCGACGTGCCCGAATCGCACCTGCTCTACGGATCGGACACGCCTTATACGCCGATCGAGGCGTGCCTCGGCCAGGCGCGCGCGTTGGAGGAGACCGACAAGCTCACCGACACGCAGAAGAGGGCGCTCTTCACTGGCAACGCGCTCGCCGTCAACCCGCGGTTGGCTTCGATCCCGGCCCTTGCCGAAGCCGCGCGCGAACCGTCGCCGGCCGCCCGGGACAAGATCCGCGTCCGATCGGTCGGGGCGTCCGGCGATGCCCCGCGTCCGCGCCCCGGCCGTCGCCATTGGATGGAGCGTCTCCGCCGTCGTCTGTTCGCCGAACGTCATGTGGCGTTGCCGGTTCCGGTGCCGCCGAAGGCCGCGCAGCTGGCCGTGCGGCATACCGTCGCCGAGGAGAGGGCGTTGCGGTTCGGTCTCGACGCCGCGGACGATCCGAAGCTCGCGGACCGGTACGTCGTGTATGTCGCATCGCCCGTCGGCGAGATCGTCATTCCGGTGATCGTCGTGTTCGATGACGCCGGCAGGACGACGTTCCACGGCAAGGCGAAGGTCATGGGCCTCGTCGCCGCATATCGTGACGGACGCCGCGTGGCCCGGGAAGCGGGAGCGCAGGACGCGGAATACGTTTTCGACATTCGTGTGCGGCTGCCCTTCGGTCTGCTGGACGTGCATCTCGACGTGACGATGGATGAAGGCTCCGGCGAGGTGCGCGGCGTCGCGACGGCTCCCCACCGCAGACCCATGAGGCTCACCGGGAACCGGATTGCGGCGATTCCTCCGGCATCGTGATCTCCATCGCTCCCGCATGGACCCGCCGGAGGCATGCGGCCCCGTTGCCGGTCCATGAGGTCCCGGGTCTTTCGGGTCTTTCACCGCGCCACCCTTGTCCTGCTTGGCCTCTTATATATAACTGCGTTTTGATATGTCGACATCGGCCGGATGGCCGTGCAGAGGGAGATCGGGAGGGACGCATGGCGAGAAGCACGGGACATTCCCGTCCGGTGATCAAGGACGTCGCCAAACTCGCCGGCGTCTCCGCGCCCACCGTCTCCCGCTACCTCAACGGCACGGTGAAGGTCTCTGAGGAGAAGCGCGCGCGCATCGCCAAGGCCATCGAGGAGCTCGGCTACGAGCCGAGCGTCGTCGCACGCGCCCTGTCCAACCGGGAGATGGACACGGTGGTCGTGTTCGCCGCCAACCCGGAGGCCTTCTCCACGTCCGAGACCAATCACGGCGTCGAGAAGGCGGCGCGCGCATGCCGGTTCCTCATGAACATCGTCTCCCTGGACGAATCCGACATGGACTCCGTCGAGGCGCGCGTCAGGATGGGCCTGTCCGTGCGTCCCGCCGGCGCCATCGTCTACCAGTACGACCGCGCCGGCATCAAGGCGCTCGACTACCTGCCGAAGGACCTGCCGCTGGTTGTCGTCGGCGGCGGATTCGGCGATGCCGACCGGCAGATCGTCAACGCGGAACGCGAGGCCGGACGATGGATGACCATGCACCTGCTCGACCTGGGGCACGAGACCGTCTTCCACGTGACCCGTCCGAAAGGCCCCACCGACAACACGCGCACCGACGGTTGGCGCGACGCGCTCGAGGAACGCGGCGCCGCGATCCACGAGCCGATTGTCGTCTCCCGTGATCTGGAGGAGGCCGCCGCGGCCGGCCGCGCGCTGGGGGAGCGCGACGACGTGACCGCCGTCTTCGCCGGCGACGACGAGACCGCCATCGCCGTGATCCGCGGATTGAAGGAGAAGGAACGCCAGGTGCCGGACGACGTGAGCGTCGTCGGATTCGACGACCGCAACTTCGCCGCCATGTGGTCGCCCGCGCTGACCAGCTACGGCCAGAACTATCTCGAGATGGGGCGGCGCGCCTTCCGCATGCTCTACGAGCAGGTGAAGGCGCGACGTGACGGCGTGGAACCGCCGCCCGCCCGCGTCGACGTGGTCGAAGGCCAGCCCGCGCTCCGCGACTCCGAGACCGAATACGTTCCCTGGCGTTGACACGCCGTCAAGCGTCGCGGCGGGCCGCGCCGCGGAAACGGTTAAAATTGGGTATTGACTTTTTCAGCAACTCGGTATATGGACAGCGAAACGCGGAGGACATAGTGCGACGCTACGCTGTCAACAGCAACTGACCCAAGTGGCGCGTTTCCGCGCGCCCGCAACCAATTGAGGTGATTTCGGTGACATTCAAAGCCCCGCTTGATCTCACGGTCCACGCTCCGGATGGAATGTACGACCCCTCCAACGAGCATGACGCCTGCGGTGTGGGCATGGTCACCACGCTCAACAAGCGCCCCGAACACAAGATCGTCAAGGACGCCATCGAGGTGCTGGTCAACCTCGACCACCGCGGCGCGGTCGGCGCCGAGGAGAACACGGGCGACGGCGCCGGCATCCTGATGAGCATGCCGGACGAGTTCATGCGCGCCACCGTGCCCGCCGAGCTGCCCGAAGCCGGACACTACGCCGCCGGCATCGCGTTCCTCGACCGCGACATCGAGACCTCCGGTCAGCAGGAGCAGGCCATCGCGAAGATCGCCCGCGAGGAGGGCCTCGAAGTCCTCGCCTGGCGCGTCGTGCCCACCAATCCCGACGGCCTCGGCCTGCAGGCGCTCGCCGCCATGCCGAGCTTCAAGACGCTCGTCCTCGCGGACCCGGAAGGCGGCCTCGCCGGCATCGAACTCGACCGCAGGACGTTCCGCGTCCGCAAGCGCGTCGAACACGAGGTGGGCGTGTACTTCGCCTCCCTGTCCGCCCGCACCATCACGTACAAGGGCATGCTGACCACCATGCAGCTGACCCACTTCTTCCCGGATCTGGTCGACGAGCGCATGAAGGCCACCGTCGCCATCGTCCACTCCCGCTTCTCCACGAACACGTTCCCGAGCTGGCCGCTCGCCCAGCCGTTCCGCCTGCTCGCCCACAACGGCGAGATCAACACCATCCAGGGCAACCGCAACTGGCTGTCCGCGCGCGAAGGCCGCCTGAGCTCCGAACTGCTCGGCGAGTTCGAGCCGCTGCTGCCGATCACCACGCCCGGCTACTCCGATTCCGGCACCTTCGACGAGTGCCTCGAACTGCTGCACCTCGCCGGCCGCTCCCTGCCGCACGCCATCTGCATGATGCTGCCGCCGGCCTGGGAGAAGAACGACGACCTCGACCCGGACCTCAAGGCGTTCTACGAGTACAACAACACGCTCATCGAGCCGTGGGACGGCCCGGCCGACATCGTCTTTACCGACGGCATCCAGGTGGGCGCCCTGCTCGACCGCAACGGCTTCCGCCCCGGACGCTGGCAGCTCACCGACGACGGTTACCTCGTGCTCGCCTCCGAGGCGGGCGTCCTGCCCGAGACCGAGCAGGAGCACATCGTCGCCAAGGGTCGTCTCGAGCCCGGCAAGATGTTCCTGGTCGACACGGCCGAAGGCCGCATCATCCCGGACGAGGAGATCAAGAAGTCCCTCGCCGCCCAGCACCCGTACCGCAAGTGGGTGGAGGGCAACTCCGTGGAGATGAGCGACCTGCCCGCCCGCGAGCACGTCAACCACTCCGGCCAGTCCGTGCAGCGCCGCCAGCGCGCCTTCGGCTACACCGAGGAGGACCTCAAGATCGTCCTCACGCCGATGGCCAACACCGGCAAGGAGCCGCTCGGCTCCATGGGCAACGACACCCCGCTGCCCGCGCTCTCCAAGCGCCCGCGCATGCTCTTCGACTACTTCCACCAGAAGTTCGCGCAGGTGACCAACCCGCCGCTCGACTGGGAGCGCGAGGAGATCGTCACCTGCCTCGAATCCGCGATCGGCCCCGAGCCGAACCTGCTCGCCGATTCCGAACTGCACGCGAAGAAGATCCTCATCCCGCTGCCCGTCATCGACTCCGACGAGATGGCGCAACTCAAGCGCCTCGACAAGGCGCGCATCCTCGGCGGCTACTACCGTCCGTACGTCGTCAAGGGCCTCTACCAGGTGGCCGGCGGCGGCGACGCCCTCCAGGAGCGCCTGGACGAGATCTTCGCCGAGATCGACGAGGCCATCGACAACGGCAGCAACTTCATCGTGCTGTCCGACCGCGACTCCAACCACACGTGGGGCCCGATCCCGTCGCTGCTGCTCACCTCCGCCGTGCAGCACCACCTGCTGCGCCGTCACACCCGCACACAGATCTCCATGGCCGTCGAAGCCGGCGACGTGCGCGAGATCCATCACGTGGCGCTGCTCATCGCCTACGGCGCGGCCTGCGTGAACCCGTACCTCGCGTTCGAATCCGTCGAGAACCTGTCGCGCGAAGGCTACGTGAAGGTCGATCCGGCCACCGCCGTGAAGAACCTCACCAAGGCCCTCTCCATCGGCGTGCTCAAGATCATGGCGAAGATGGGCGTCTCCACCATCATGAGCTACCGCGGCGCCCAGCTGTTCGAAGCCGTGGGTCTGAGCCAGAACGTCGTCGACGAGTACTTCACCGGCACCACCACCCGCGTGGGCGGCGTCGGTCTCGACGAGATCGCCGAGGAGGTCGCCTCCCGCCACCGCGTCGCCTATCCGAACCAGTGGACCGCCTCGCCGCACCGCAACCTCAGGACCGGGGGCATCTACAAGTGGCGTCGCACCGGCGAGGACCACCTCAACGATCCGGAGGCCATCTTCCTGCTGCAGCAGTCCACCCAGCGCGGCGACTACGGCATGTTCAAGAAGTACACGCACCACATCGACGACACTTCGAACCGTTTGATGACCCTGCGTGGCCTGATGAAGTTCAACCACAACCGCAAGCCGATCGACATCTCCGAGGTCGAGCCGGCCAGCGAGATCGTCAAGCGCTTCTCCACCGGCGCGATGAGCTACGGCTCCATCTCCCAGGAGGCGCATGAGACGCTCGCCATCGCCATGAACCAGATCGGCGCGCGCTCCAACTCCGGCGAAGGCGGCGAATCCGACGACCGCATCGAGGATCCGCTGCGCTACAGCCGCATCAAGCAGATCGCCTCCGCGCGCTTCGGCGTCACCTCCGACTACCTCGTGCACGCCACCGACCTGCAGATCAAGCTCGCCCAAGGCGCCAAGCCGGGCGAGGGCGGCCACCTGCCGGGCGCGAAGGTCCCGCCGTGGATCGCGACCGTGCGTCACGCGACGCCGGGCGTGGAGCTCATCTCCCCGCCGCCTCACCACGACATCTACTCCATCGAGGACCTGAAGCAGCTGATCAACGATGCGAAGATGGCGAACCCGAAGGCCCGCGTCCACGTCAAGCTCGTCTCCGAGTTCGGCGTCGGCACCATCGCCGCCGGCGTGGCCAAGTGCCATGCCGACGTGGTGCTCATCTCCGGCTACGACGGCGGCACCGGCGCGGCCCCGCTCAACGCGATCCGCCACGCGGGCACCCCGTGGGAGATCGGCCTGTCCGAGACGCAGCAGACGCTGATCCTCAACGGCCTGCGCTCCCGCATCGTCGTCCAGTGCGACGGTGAGCTCAAGACCGGCCGCGACGTCGTCATCGCCGCCCTGCTCGGCGCCGAGGAATTCGGCTTCGCGACCGCGGCTCTGATCGTCGAAGGCTGCGTCATGATGCGCGCCTGCCAGAAGAACACGTGCCCGCAGGGCATCGCCACCCAGGATCCGGAGCTGCGCGCCCGCTTCCGCGGCAAGCCCGAGCACGTGGTCAACTTCTTCATGTTCATCGCCGAGGAGGTGCGCGAGATCCTCGCCCAGCTCGGCTTCCGCACGCTCGAGGAGGCCGTCGGCCACGTCGAATGCCTCGACCAGGACGAGGCCATCAAGCGCTGGAAGGCGGACGGCATCGACCTGACCAACGTGCTCAAGCAGGCGGGCCCGGTGCCCGGCACCATCCTGCACAACACCGAGCCGCAGAACCACGAGCTGGAGAAGGCGCTCGACAACCGTCTCATCGAACTCGCCCAGCCGGCGTTGGAGAAGAAGGAGCCGGTGCGCATCGACGTGCCGATCCGCAACGTCAACCGCACCGTCGGCACGATGGTCGGTTATGAGATCACCCGCCGCTACGGTGCCGCCGGCCTGCCCGACGACACGATCGACATGACCCTGCACGGCTCCGGCGGCCAGTCCATCGGCGCGTTCATCCCGCGCGGCGAGACCATCCGCGTGTACGGCGAGGTCAACGACTACGCAGGCAAGGGCCTGTCCGGCGGACGCCTCATCGTCCGCGCCGAGGACGGCGTCACCTTCGACCGCCACGAGAACGTGATCGCAGGCAACGTGACCGGCTTCGGCGCCACCTCCGGCGAGATGTTCGTCGCGGGTCGTGCCGGCGAACGCTTCGCCGTGCGCAACTCCGGCGCGACCTTCGTGGTCGAGGGCGTCGGCGACCACGGCTGCGAGTACATGACCGGCGGCACCGTCGTCGTGCTCGGCCCCACCGGCCGCAACTTCGGCGCCGGCTTCTCCGGCGGCAACACGTATGTGCTCGACCTCGACATGAAGCAGGTCAACCCGGAGGGCGTCGAATCCGGCGCGCTGCTGTTCGAGCCGCTCGACGCGGAGACCTCCGACCTCGTGCGCGCGCTCGTCAAGAAGCACGCCGAGGAGACCGGCTCCGAGTTCGCTGCCTCGCTGCTCGAGAACTGGGACGAGAGCGCCAAGCGCTTCACGCACGTCGTGCCGAAGCACTTCATCGCCATGGAGAAGGCCATGGCCGACGCGGAAGCCGCACACATCGATTTCAATACGCCCGGCGCCTGGGAGCAGGTGTACGAGCACGTCATGGAAGGAGCGCGCTGAACATGGGCGACCCGAGAGGATTCCTGAAAGTCCGCACCCGCCGCGAGCTGGCCGAGCGTCCGGTCGAGCAGCGCATCAAGGACTGGTTCGACGTGCACGCCGAATCCGGTCTGCAGTCGTGGACCACCGAACAGGCGGCCCGCTGCATGGACTGCGGCACCCCGTTCTGCATGACCGGCTGCCCGCTCGGCAACCTCATCCCCGAGTGGAACGACCTGGTCCGCCAGGAGCAGTGGGAGGACGCCTACCAGCGTCTGAGCCTGACCAACAACTTCCCGGAAGTGACCGGCCGCATCTGTCCTGCCCTGTGCGAGCAGGCGTGCGTGCTCGGCATCCACCAGCCGCCGACGATGATCAAGAACGACGAGTGCACGATCATCGACCAGGCGTGGGATCTCGACTACGTCAAGCCGATGCCGCCGCAGCGACTCACCGACCAGACCGTCGCCGTCGTCGGCTCCGGCCCCGCCGGCCTCTCCGCCGCGCAGCAGCTCACGCGCGCCGGCCACACTGTCGTCGTCTACGAGAAGGACGACGCTCTGGGCGGCCTCATGCGCTACGGCATCCCGAACTTCAAGCTCGAGAAGACGCTGCTCGACCGACGCGTCAAGCAGATGGAGGCCGAAGGCACCCGCTTCGAGACCGGCGTGGAGATCGGCAAGGACATCAGCTGGGACGATCTGCGTGACCGGTACGACGCGGTCGTCGTCGCCATCGGTTCCCGCGTGCCGCGTGACATGAAGATCCCCGGCCGCGAGCTCGATGGCATCCACTTCGCGATGGACTTCCTGCCCGACGCGACCCGCCGCATCTACGGCGCTCCGCTCGAGCACGACATCACCGCCAAGGACAAGCACGTCATCGTCATCGGCGGCGGCGATACCGGTTCCGACTGCCTCGGCACGTCCATCCGCCAGGGGGCGAAGGACGTCACCGTGCTGCAGATCATGCCGAAGGAGCCTTCGACACGTCCCGACAACCAGCCGTGGCCGACGTTCGCGCGTCTCTACCAGAAGACCACGTCGATGGCCGAGGGCGGCGAGTACCTGTACTCCACGGATTCGGTGAACTTCATCGGCTCCGACGAGGAGCAGGAGCGTATCCACATCGAGAACTCCACCACCGCGGAAGGCTTCGTGGCGGACGAGCACGGCCACGTGACCGGCCTCAAGGTCGTGTCCGTCGCGCCCGGCGAGAACGGTCCGTTCACCCGCCAGCCCGGCACCGAACGCGTGCTGCCCGCCGATCTGGTGCTCATCTCCGTGGGCTTCCTCCACCCGGACACCACGACCATCGTCGACCAGCTGCCCGTCGAACTCGACAAGCGCGGCAACATCGCCCGCGACGACAAGTTCGCCACCTCGCAGGACGGCGTGTTCGTGTGCGGCGACGCCGGCCGCGGCCAGAGCCTCGTCGTGTGGGCCATCGCCGAAGGCCGCTCCTGCGCGGCCGCCGTCGACGAGTACCTGTCCAGCGAGCACACCAGCGAGCTGCCCGCCCCGATCAAGGCGAGCACCAGGCCGATGATGCTGCCCCGCTGATTCTCAAGCGGTCAGGGACGTGTATGGTCTCCTATGTCTGCGTCGCAGATATAGGAGACCTTTCGCTTTTCGGAGACATCGGAGACAAGGGGGATTCTCATCCACATGTCCGTCCACGTGTGATGTCGGTTCCGAAAGCCTCGGTCAGATGCTCGTGACGGACACGTTCGTACCGGATAATCGGAATGGCAAACCGAATGAAAAAGCCGTGGATTGTGTATCATGTTGTTGGGATACCGCGGTTTTCGAACTGTGTTCCCCGCATACGCGGGGATGATCCGGTCTACGTCACCACCATCTACCCGATAGGGAAAGCCATGTCGAAGTCCTTGGCCGACATCCAGCTCGCCGAACGGCGTTATGACCAACTTGCCGCTGACATGATCGCCCTGCTCCGCACCAACGGGAACAATGACGGCGCGGATTTCGCGCAATCCATGCTCGACGAGGACGGCTCAGGCACCGCGGTCAACGCATGCGTCATCGACATCATCAACCGCCGCATCGACCCGACATCCGTCGCCCCGCTGTTCGAGACCGTCCACTCCGAATTCCCTGGATGCGATGAGGACTATCAGGACTTCCTCGAATACGTGCGAGACAGGGGCACGGAAACGGCAGCCGTCAAGTAACGCCGTTCATGAAAGCCGCTATTCGAGTGGCTTTTTCTCATACCCCTCGAATTTCACACCCGCATCCCCGTGCGGGTGGGCGCAGCCATGTGTGGCATCGCAACAAGAATGGCCGTCCACGCGCGGCGTCAGCGCGGAGGACGTCAAATGTTCCCTCGCGCGCGGGAATGATTGGTGTTCCGACATGGGCCTGCATGTGGTAAAAGATATCCGCCCATCATCGTCGAAATCCTGACGGATTGAAAGGCATAGAATGTATTCCGTGTGCGGCCGCGCTTGTCTGACCGTTTCATGGCATTCCGGACCATCATCTGAAGGAGAAAACTATGGTGACGGCAACACGGACGACTGTAGGGCAGTTGGTGCCGGGCAGGGCGTATTTCGTGGAGGTGGATG
Organism: Bifidobacterium sp. LH_426; assembly: GCF_056356875.1. Lineage (NCBI taxonomy): Bacteria > Bacillati > Actinomycetota > Actinomycetes > Bifidobacteriales > Bifidobacteriaceae > Bifidobacterium > Bifidobacterium sp. LH_426. Next base: position 13,778 of record NZ_JBKEVB010000006.1, on the reverse strand, counting down.
GCTCTGCTTATGAGATCGATGAGGAACAGGTGCGTTTGTTCCGAGATGTCATCGCTCGTGCTCCGTCGGATTGTCGGATGATGACCACTGCTGAGATGGCACGGTTGCTCCGTGTCTCTCCGAAGACCGTCGATCGTATCCTGGATTCCGGGGCGATTCCGTTCAAGAGGGACGGCCGCGCCGGGCAGCGGATGGTCATGGTCGACGACGTACTCAGGTTCAAGCGGGAGTCCGAGCGCCGGCGCAGGAGGGCATTGGAGAATATGCGGGATACCGCAGAGGAGATAGGCATGTACGACACCCCCGGGGAGCGTATCCCGGTCCGGACGAGATGACTTTAAGACCGTGGATGGTTGATTCCATCGAGATGGGATGCGTGCGTCTTTTGCCGGCGTAACGGCGACCCCTCGGTGATCGTCAGCCAGCGTCACCGGGAACGGTTCACGCGCGAAGGCCGGACGGTCCCTGACCACCGCGGTGTTCGACGGCAGGCTCGTGGTGACCGACGCCGACCTGTTCCGTCATGCGCTCTGCCATGGCATCGGCCGGGCGAAGGGGTTCGGATGCGGCCTGCTGATCGTGGCTTCCATCCGGGAGCCGCAGGCATGAGCGCCGGGCGACGGGTTCCCGGCACTCCGCCTCCCGAACTCGGCGAACTCGTGCGTGCCGAGGACCGTCTCTCGCTTGCATACTTCAAACACTCCCGAGGATTGTGACGGGTTGGAGCTCATCAAGCGCCCCGCGAACCGGCGGCAGACCGACAACGGCCCGCGGCGGACCGGGTGGAGTAACGCCAGCAAATGGAGGGCCGCGCGAAAATACGGCTGAGAACCGCGGTGAATGGATAAGATGGCGTAAAGTATCATGCAGCCGTCAATGAAGTGCTATGAAGGAGCAGCAACAATGCCGAATCGAGCGGAACGTCGCGCCAAGGCCAAGGCCGATCGCAGGGGAGTGCCTTCCCAGTATGATGCCACGCGCGGCCGCGGCCGTGCCGGAATGATCGACGAATACCAGCTGCAGGAGCGTTCCCGCAGGCTGCAGGAAGGCGAGAGCCTGGGACCGTGGAAGCCGAGCGGCGGGCCGGTCGCCGAGACCGACACCACGATGACCACCAATCCGAACTACCGCAATCCGAAGGCGTTCAAGGCGCCGCATTCGGTGCGCCAGTGGTTCCGCGTGGGCAGCTGGACGCTCATCGCCCTGTCCATCATCGCGTTCTTCGTGGTCATGTGGCTGCCGACCGCCGTGCGTCCCATGTGGCTGATCATCACCGTGTCCGCCGTGTTCATCGTCGGCGTGTTGAGCCTGTTCTTCACCGCCGGTGATTCGAAGCACAATCCGAACCTCGACGAAAACGGCACCGCGGTCTGATTTCGGCGTCGAAACCATGAACACACGCGAAACGCACGACGGAAGTCGTGCGTTTTCCGTATGTCGTGCCGTAAAGTTGGTTGTGCTTGAGTTTTCCGGATGGAAAGAGAGGTAGCAGACCAATGAAGGTTGACATTCTGACCCGCGAATACCCGCCGCACGTCTACGGTGGCGCAGGCGTGCACGCCGAGGAGCTGTCCAAGGTGCTCGCCGAGCGCGTGGACGTTACCGTGCGCGCGTTCGATGGCCCCCGCACCGAAGCGGACATCCCCGCCATCCCGAACGCCGCCGAGGCGAAGGGCTCCCTCAAGGTCGTCGGCTATGACACGCCCGCCGAGCTGAAGGACGCGAACCCCGCGTTGAAGACCTTCGGCGTCGACCTGCAGATCGCCAACGACGTGGACGCCGACATCGTGCACGCGCATACCTGGTATGCCTGCCTCGCCGGCTACGCGGCCAAGATGCTGCACGGCACGCCGCTCGTCATCACCGCGCACTCGCTCGAGCCGTTCCGCCCGTGGAAGCGCGAGCAACTCGGCGGCGGCTACAACCTGAGCTCTTGGGCCGAAAAGGACGCCTACGAACACGCTGATCGCGTCATCGCCGTGTCCGGCGGCATGCGCGAGGACATCCTCACCGCCTACCCGAACCTCGATCCGGACAAGGTCGTCGTCGTGTACAACGGCATCACCATGTCCGAATTCGCCACCCCGGCGGACGACGATCCGGGCTGGAAGGTGTTCGAGCGTTACCACATCGACCGCAGCAAGCCGACCCTGCTGTTCGTCGGGCGCATCACCCGTCAGAAGGGCCTGCCGTACCTGCTCAAGGCGCTGCATTTCGTCAATCCGGGCATCCAGGTCGTGCTGTGCGCCGGCGCTCCCGACACCCCGGAGATCATGGAGGAGGTCAAGAACTCCTTCGCCGAGCTCGACGAGAAGCGCGGCAACATCATCTGGATCGAGGAGATGCTGCCGAAGAATGAGCTCTCCGCGCTGGAGCACGGCTGCGACGCGTTCATCTGCCCGTCCATCTACGAGCCGCTCGGCATCGTCAACCTCGAGGCCATGGCGTGCGGCCTGCCGGTCGTCGCCTCCGCCACCGGCGGCATCCCCGAGGTCGTCGTCGACGGCGAGACCGGCTACCTCGTGCCGATCGACCAGCTGCGCGACGGCACCGGCACCCCCACGGACCCGGACAAGTTCGTGCACGACATGGCCGACGCGATCAACAAGGTCATGGCCGACCCGGAGCTCGCGAAGAAGATGGGCCAGGCCGGCTACGAGCGCGCCCGCGACGTGTTCAGCTGGGAGTCCATCGCCGACGCCACCGTCAAGGTCTATGAGGACGTCCTCGCCGAACAGAAGTAAGACCATCAAAGGCCTCCCTCCGATGAGGGAGGCGGCACGCGAAGCGTGACGGAGGGAGAGATTGCGGCGCTCAACGGGAGCCCGCATCTCTCCCTCGGCTTTCCATACTTGACGGCTCCCCGTTCGCGGGAGCCGGTTTTTCATTCATTGAGGAGATCCGCATGACCGACAACGTCGTACTCCAACTCGAAAACGTCGAATTCCGCCGCAACCGCCGCGTCATCATCACCGACGTGAACCTGACGATCCGCGCGGGGGAGCGGTGGGTGCTGTTCGGACCGAACGGCATCGGCAAATCCACGGCCGTCGGCATGCTTGCCACGCGCACGTTCCCGTCCGAGGGCCGCGTGTTCATCCTCGGCCACCAACTCGGCAAATACGACGTGTTCAAGCTGCGCACACGCATCGGCCTCGCCTCCGCCGATCTGGGCCGCCAGTTCCCCGAATTCGAGGATCCGCTCGACGCGGTCGTCACCGGCCTGAGCGCCGTGACTGGCCGTTGGCGCGACACGTACACCGAAGCCGAATACGAGCGCGCCCGCGGCCTGCTGCGCGACTTCCGCGTGAGCTACCTCGAAGGCAAGGAGATGTGGCGGCTCTCGGAGGGCGAACGCACGCGCGTGCTCATCGCGAGGGCGCTCATGGGCAACCCGGAGCTGCTCATCATGGACGAGCCGACCACCGGTCTCGACCTGGGCGGCCGCGAACAGGTGATGCGCACGCTGAGCCGCATCGGCGAGGAGAACTCCGACCGCGCGGTCGTGCTCGTCACGCACCGTCTGGAGGAGATCCCCGCCGGATTCGACCACATCGCCATCATGGGCAGGAAGCCGATCCCCGCCGAGGACGCGACCGAGGATGGCGTCGACTCGATGGGCAACCCCGGCGCCGGTACCATCGTCTACACCGGCCCGCTCGAGCAGGGCCTGACCGACGAACGCCTCTCCGACCTGTTCGGCATGCCCATCGAAGTCGAACGCTCCCACAACCGCTGGGCCGCCTACGCGGTGTGAGAAGGAGCTGCGTTTCATTTGTACTCCTAGATTGTTCCCCGTTTGACGACGATGAAGGGGGGCGATGCACACTGACATGTTGAGGTAACTAGGTGCGAGCCCCGAGCTCTCATGGTTTGCTGGAGCCTTCGCACTCTAAGATCAATAAATCGGGCGAGTAGAATTCGTGTTTCATTGCGGTTTGAGAAATGAATAGTGTTGCATCCTCGTGCAATCTGGAGGCAGACGCTGATTTCTGAAATCTGGTGGTAAAATATTTACGAGAATGGGCGCTTGATGTTCATAATGCGGCTATCGAATGTCCATATCCGCCGTCGCTCCCCACTCGGGGAGCGTGGATTGAAATATATCCAATGACTCGGTCACGAAGAACAGCAGCGTCGCTCCCCACTCGGGGAGCGTGGATTGAAATAAGTCGGTTGCCATGGTGATGACGCAGACGGCCGGTCGCTCCCCACTCGGGGAGCGTGGATTGAAATTGGCTGGCACACAACTGGTACTGAGGAGCCCGAGGTCGCTCCCCACTCGGGGAGCGTGGATTGAAATCCCTTCGAATTCCGCGGCTACCAGCAAAACTACGTCGCTCCCCACTCGGGGAGCGTGGATTGAAATGTCAAGGGCCAGGCCGCGTGGGCGCTGTACGCGTGTCGCTCCCCACTCGGGGAGCGTGGATTGAAATTCTTCGACGCGATCGACAAGGCTTCGCCGAAGATGTCGCTCCCCACTCGGGGAGCGTGGATTGAAATACGACGTGACCGGACAGGAATCCGGATTGGTCATGTCGCTCCCCACTCGGGGAGCGTGGATTGAAATTTGCGGGCGGTGTGGCCGGCCCCCGCTACCTCGTGTCGCTCCCCACTCGGGGAGCGTGGATTGAAATTGCAACTGGCGTAGTGTCGGCGTGTCAGTGTCGTCGTCGCTCCCCACTCGGGGAGCGTGGATTGAAATAAGGACCTGCCGATCACGGCCATCCGAGTCGCCGGGTCGCTCCCCACTCGGGGAGCGTGGATTGAAATATGAAGTACATGGGCATCGCGGGCATCGTCGCGGCGTCGCTCCCCACTCGGGGAGCGTGGATTGAAATCACCACGTCGGGGTGATGGTATCGATGCCGAGCAGGTCGCTCCCCACTCGGGGAGCGTGGATTGAAATGCTGACCCCCACGACCGGAACGGCGAAGCCGGCGTCGCTCCCCACTCGGGGAGCGTGGATTGAAATCTCGACGGCTCTTCGGACGCCGGCGCTCAGACGAGTCGCTCCCCACTCGGGGAGCGTGGATTGAAATTCGTCGTCGAACAGGCTTCCGGCACCGGACTGGGCGTCGCTCCCCACTCGGGGAGCGTGGATTGAAATCTCGACAAGCTCGACGAACTGCTCGCGGCCGTGTCGCTCCCCACTCGGGGAGCGTGGATTGAAATACCGCTCGCGGTGACGAGGGCTTCGCCGGGGGCGGTCGCTCCCCACTCGGGGAGCGTGGATTGAAATTTAATGTCTGCCGTTTGTGTAGTCATGCTTAATAGTCGCTCCCCACTCGGGGAGCGTGGATTGAAATTGCTTCGCGTCGATGTTGATGACGTAGCGGCCGGTCGCTCCCCACTCGGGGAGCGTGGATTGAAATGGAGAGTCGGTCCTGCACGTATTTGGGGCTTCGGTCGCTCCCCACTCGGGGAGCGTGGATTGAAATAACAACGTGGCGTTGCGTAAGTTTGACGCCACGCGTCGCTCCCCACTCGGGGAGCGTGGATTGAAATACCGTGAACTTCGCGAACGGGAAGGGCGCGGAGGTCGCTCCCCACTCGGGGAGCGTGGATTGAAATAGCCCGGACAGGTCGTCCTCGGTCAGGGCGAGCGTGTCGCTCCCCACTCGGGGAGCGTGGATTGAAATAGTGTCTGCGTTGACGGTGATGTGCGCGTGAGCGTCGCTCCCCACTCGGGGAGCGTGGATTGAAATACGTTGGGGGCCCTGTTGGCGCCGTTGGTCGGCTGTCGCTCCCCACTCGGGGAGCGTGGATTGAAATACGAACGCAAAGCTCGTGCCGGCGGCCTTGGCCTGGTCGCTCCCCACTCGGGGAGCGTGGATTGAAATACCGCCGCCACGACCGTGACATGGGACGAGATCGTCGCTCCCCACTCGGGGAGCGTGGATTGAAATCTTTTGAAATGGTGTGGTTGTCAGTTGGCGGCGGTCGCTCCCCACTCGGGGAGCGTGGATTGAAATCAAGGCAGCGGTCAAATCAGTGATTGGGGCATCGGTCGCTCCCCACTCGGGGAGCGTGGATTGAAATCCCGCGGGCATCGGGCCACGTGTCATCGGTCGCCGTCGCTCCCCACTCGGGGAGCGTGGATTGAAATGACCTTCGAGCTGAGTGGCCGGCCGAATTGGTTGTCGCTCCCCACTCGGGGAGCGTGGATTGAAATCACCTCGACACGCTCGTAGCGCACGATCCGCGAGGTCGCTCCCCACTCGGGGAGCGTGGATTGAAATGAGCAGCACAAGGACGAGCTCATGGAACGGAGACGTCGCTCCCCACTCGGGGAGCGTGGATTGAAATGCATGACGGCGTTGAAGCTCGTCATTGAGCGCGAGTCGCTCCCCACTCGGGGAGCGTGGATTGAAATCTCCTCCTGCTTGTTGAGCTGGTCGGCGATCGTCGTCGCTCCCCACTCGGGGAGCGTGGATTGAAATCTCAATGACATGTCACGCATGGCGCTCAGCCTCGTCGCTCCCCACTCGGGGAGCGTGGATTGAAATGCAAACTTCCTTGACTTCAGCAAGATTAGTCAGGAGTCGCTCCCCACTCGGGGAGCGTGGATTGAAATAAACACGGGCGGCCGGTCGTCTGGCGCCAGTACGTCGCTCCCCACTCGGGGAGCGTGGATTGAAATTTGAAGGATGCGCCGAACGCGCGGCCGATGTTTGTCGCTCCCCACTCGGGGAGCGTGGATTGAAATGCCGCCGAACAGGCCGCCGCCAAGAATGACAACCGTCGCTCCCCACTCGGGGCGCGTGGATTGAAATTCCCAGTGCAGCGGCTTGTGCGTCGATGCCGCTGGTCGCTCCCCACTCGGGGAGCGTGGATTGAAATGCCCACGTGCGAGACAGAACACTCATGGATGCATGTCGCTCCCCACTCGGGGAGCGTGGATTGAAATACGGTGGTCCTCAGCGGGCCGGACGGGTTGTCGGGTCGCTCCCCACTCGGGGAGCGTGGATTGAAATGGGTCCGCGTCGAGCAAGGTCTGGAGCTACGTGGAGTCGCTCCCCACTCGGGGAGCGTGGATTGAAATGTGGACACCGTCGAGATCGTGCAGGACGCGAGCGTCGCTCCCCACTCGGGGAGCGTGGATTGAAATCTGATGTGCGACCGGGACGTGTCCGTGTCCGGGGGTCGCTCCCCACTCGGGGAGCGTGGATTGAAATGCCAACACGTTGAAGGCGGCGGCACCCTCGTTGGTCGCTCCCCACTCGGGGAGCGTGGATTGAAATCCCAAGGGCCGCCCATCAGGTCTACAAGTCCGCCGTCGCTCCCCACTCGGGGAGCGTGGATTGAAATCTCCACGATGGGGACACCGCGGACTTCCCCATGAGTCGCTCCCCACTCGGGGAGCGTGGATTGAAATTCGATTCTCGCCTAACCAACCAACCACGAAAGGAGTCGCTCCTCGCTCGGGGAGCGTGGATTGAAATGTGTCCTTGGGTACGCCAGTCGATGGCGCCGCCCGTCGCTCCCCACTCGGGGAGCGTGGATTGAAATTGTGGGTCTTGGTCTTTCGTGTGGTCCTCTTGGTGTCGCTCCCCACTCGGGGAGCGTGAAATGACTGTTTCATCATTTATGGGCATCGCCCAGTTGCATGGGACGAAAACGATACAGAGCTCTGTATCTCTGGTTGTCCGTCGGATTTCCGGATGCTCAATATGCTGCATGAGATTAGGGGAATACGGTTGTTGCACAATGTGAAGGATTCCCGACTGTCCAGAGAAGCCGCCGTCCCGCCCGTGATTGGCGTCCCCGCGTGTATCATCGTGCTCTATGAGTGAGACCGAACCGAAGTTCCGTTACAACGCCGCTCTGGCGCAGGACATCGAAAACAAATGGCAGAAGAAGTGGGATGAGGAGGGCACCTTCTGGGCCGCCAACGTCTCCGGCGACCTGAAGGACGGCAAGGGCCGCAACGCCGAGGGACGCCCCTCCTACTTCGCGATGGACATGTTCCCCTACCCGTCCGGCAAGGGCCTGCACGTGGGCCACCCGCTCGGCTACCTCGCCTCCGACGTGGTGTCCCGCTACCACCGCATGAAGGGCGAGAACGTGCTGCACGCCATGGGCTACGACGCCTTCGGCCTGCCCGCCGAGCAGTACGCCGTCCAGACCGGCCAGCACCCGCGCATCACCACCGAGCAGAACATCGCGAACATGTCGCGCCAGCTGCACCGCATGGGCCTGAGCTTCGACGACCGCCGCACCTTCGCGACCATCGATCCCGGCTACGTGCGCTGGACTCAGTGGATCTTCTCGCGCATCTACGATTCCTGGTACGACGAGGACGCCACGAACCCGTCCGGCACGAAGGGCTCCGCCCGTCCGATCTCCGAGCTCGTCGCCAAGTTCGAGAACGGCGAGAAGGCCATCCCGGGCCACGAGACGGACGGCAAGGCATGGGGCGACCTCACCGAGGCCGAGCAGCAGGACATCCTCAACGACTTCCGCCTCGCCTACATCTCCAAGTCCCCGGTGAACTGGTGCCCGGGCCTGGGCACCGTGCTCGCCAACGAGGAGGTCACCGCCGAAGGCAAGTCCGAACGCGGCAACTTCCCGGTCTTCCAGCGTGAGCTGCGCCAGTGGTCGATGCGCATCACCAAGTACGGCCACCGCCTCATCGAGGACCTCGACGGCATCGACTGGCCGGAGAAGGTCAAGCTCATGCAGCGCAACTGGATCGGCGAGAGCCACGGCGCCTCCGTGCACTTCCAGGTCGAGACCCCGAACGGCACGCGCGACATGGAGATCTACACCACGCGTCCGGACACCCTGTTCGGCACCACGTTCGCCGTCGTCTCCCCGGAACACCACCTGCTCGAGGACGTGCCCGCCGAATGGCCGGCCGAAACCCCCGAGGATTGGAAGGGCGGCTACGCCACCCCGGTCGAGGCCGTGAAGGCGTATCGTCTCGCCGCCGAATCGAAGACCGCGAAGGACCGCGTCGACGAGGCCGGCGAGAAGACCGGCCTGTTCACCGGCCTGTACGCCGTCAACCCGATCACCGGCGCGAAGCTGCCGCTGTTCACCGCCGACTACGTGCTCATGGACTACGGCACCGGCGCGATCATGGCCGTGCCGGGCGGCGACCAGCGCGACTACGATTTCGCCGTCAAGTTCGGCCTGCCGGTCATCTACACCGTCAAGCCATTGCCGGAATCCGGCGACGACCTCGCGGCCTACGAGGGCAAGGCGCCGTTCGTCTCCCACGACGGCATCGTCATCAACTCCTCCGTCGAAGCGACCAAGGCGAAGGGCGACGCGCTCTCCCTCGACGGCCTTCGCGTCGACGACGCCATCGCCAAGGTGAACGCATGGCTGGAATCCGCGGGCGTCGGCAAGGGCACCGTCTCCTACCGTCTGCGCGACTGGCTGTTCTCCCGCCAGCGCTACTGGGGCGAACCGTTCCCGATCGTCTACGGCGAGGACGGCACTCCGCACCTGCTGCCCGACTCCGCGCTGCCCATCAACCTGCCGGACGTGCCCGACTACCAGCCGCGCACCTTCGACCCGATGGACGCCGAATCCAACCCCGAGGCGCCGCTGAGCCGCAACGAGGATTGGGTGAAGGTCGAGCTCGATCTGGGCGACGGCGTGAAGACCTACTACCGCGACACGAACACGATGCCGAACTGGGCCGGCTCCTGCTGGTACTACATGCGCTACATCGACCCGACCGACACGGCCCACATGGTCGAGAAGGACGAGTTCGACTACTGGATGGGTCCGAACCACAACAAGTACTCGGGCGACGAAGGCGGCGTGGACCTGTACATCGGCGGCGTCGAGCACGCGGTGCTCCACCTGCTGTACTCGCGCTTCTGGCACAAGATCCTCTTCGACCTCGGCTACGTGGATTCCGCCGAACCGTTCCACAAGCTGTTCAACCAGGGCATGATCCAGGCGTACGCCTACACCGACGACCGCGGCCAGTACGTGCCGGCCGACGAGGTCGTGGAGGGCCCGGCCGACGAGAACGGCGAACCCACGTTCACCTGGAACGGCGAGCACGCGAACCGCGAGTTCGGCAAGATGGGCAAGAGCCTCAAGAACATCATCACGCCGGACTACATGTACGAGAACTACGGCGCGGACACGTTCCGCCTGTACGAGATGAGCATGGGCCCGCTGGACGAGTCCCGTCCGTGGAACACGCGCAACGTGGTCGGCGGCATGCGTTTCCTGCAGCGCCTGTGGCGCAACGTGGTCGACGAGACCACCGGCGAGGCGCATGTGAGCGAGGACGCGCCGGACGTGAAGACTTTGAAGCTCCTCAACAACACGATCGCCGAGGTGACCGTGGAGATGGAGAACATGCGTCCGAACACGGCCATCGCGAAGCTCATCGTGCTCAACAACCACCTGACGTCCCTCAAGGCCGTGCCGCGCTCCGCCGTCGAGCCGCTGATCCTCATGCTCGCCCCGATCGCCCCGCACATCTGCGAGGAGATGTGGCAGCGCCTCGGCCACGCCGAGTCCCTGTCCGCCGCGCCGTGGCCGGTCGCCGACGACAAGTACGTCGGCCAGGACACGGTCACCGCGGTCGTGCAGATCAAGGGCAAGGTACGCGCCAAGCTCGAGGTCTCCCCGGACATCGATCCGGCCGAGCTGGAGAAGCTCGCGCTCGAAGCTGTCGCCGTCCGTCTCGGCGGCAAGGAGCCGCGCAAGGTGATCGTCAAGGCCCCGAAGATCGTCTCGATCGTCCCGGCCGAATGATTCCGCCCGTGTCGTCCGCGTCTCGCGTTCCCGTGTGACGCGGACGACATGCGATAATTAGACACTCGCCGCGGCAAATGTGAAGAACTCTAGGGGCTCTATCCACATTCACCGCAGCGTTGGACTCGACGCCCATGCCTCATCCACAGTGGAGGCATGGGCGTTCGTCATAGTGGAAACGGAAACGGCCGCGCACGGCACGGCGGATACGGCATCGTCGACGGTATCGGAGGAGACGGTGCCGTCGGTTTCGATGATGCCGTCGGACGCGATGGCATCATCGGATGCGGTGGCGCGGCCGGATACGATGCGGTGGAGACGCCGACCGCGTATGACGCGTACGATGTCTGTCCGTCGTACGGCGGGTACCCGGCTTCCACGGTGCCGCCGGTCCCGCTGCCTCCCGCCGCAACGGCGGCGGCAGCGGAATCGGCGACATCGGTGGAACCGGCAGCCGTTCCGGATGCCGTAACCGTTCCGCCCCTGGCAGCCGTTCCGGACTCCGAGGCACGACCGAAAGCCGTGCTTTCGGAACTGTCCGGCGTGCGCGGAGGCGACAGGGACGAGCATTTCGCCGATCGCGCCCGCCATGGTAGACCACGATTGCGGTTCGGCGCCACGCAGGCGCTGGCGATGATTCTCATCATGGTGATGGCCACCTGCGCGAGCCTTACCCTGCTCATCCGGCAGGCCGTGAACTATGCGGCGATCGAAGCGGCGTCCGCCACGTCCGCCGTCGCTTCCGGCGGCGTGACGGAAGGCGACGACGTCGGGGGAGCGACGTCGGGCGGTACTGCGGCGGGTGACGAGACGCCAGAGGGTGATGCGTCGCAGTCTGGAGACGATATGGCGGCCGGTTCCGGCACGATGCCGGGGCAAGCACAGGCGCAACCGCCGCAACCGGCCGATACCCGCGTCGACCTGAACACGGCAACGTTGGAACAGCTTGATGCGATACCCGGCATCGGTCCGGTCACCGCGCAGAAGATCCTCGACCATCGTGCAACAATCGGACGATTCGGCAGCGTCGACCAGCTGCTTGACGTGCCCGGCATCGGCGCGAAGACGTTGAAGAAGATCAGGCCGGAGGTGAAGGTCTGATGGGCGGGCGGTTGGAGCGTGGCTGCGACGATCGGCGACTGCTGCCCGTCGCCGTCGTCCTGTGGGCGTCATGCTTGGGCGCGCACGGGTTGTTCTCCCGGTGCATGGCGCTGTTCGCCGGTGCGGACTCCGGGGAATCAGACGGATCGATGGCGCCGATCGTCGCCGTATGCGTCGTGACGATCGGTGTGCTTCTCGTATGGATTGTGGCGGAGCGGTGCGCGCGTCAGGGAATCGGCCGCGTTACGGTCGTCGTCTGCGTGGGAGCGTTCCTGCTGGGGGCCGTCACGACATGGGCCGCGGAATCGGCCGTATGGTTCGATTCTGCGATGACGCGCGCACGAGACGGCCCCGCCAGGGTCGTGGTACGACTGCGTGTCGTCGAGCCGGTCGAAACGTCGTCCATGCGTGACGCCGACTGTCAGGCGGAGACACGTCTCGTCGCGATGGACGACGGCGTCGTTTCGACACGATCGCATGCGCGAGTACGGCTTCTTGCGTCGGGCTCCGATTGCGGACGACTGCACCGTGGCGCCGGCTATGAGGCGAGCGGAGAACTGCGGGAGGCGGAACTCGGCGTGACGCCGCTCTGGTTGACCGTCTCCGAAGATGATGATGAGGCAGTGGCCGATGCCGGGATTCCCGGTTCGATATCAGACATGTCGGGCATACACATGACCGAACGCCAGCCATTGTTCGACGGTTGGCGCGAGCGTGTGCAGGAATCATTCTTCCAAGCGACCGACGGTCTCGATGATTCGGGGCGCATACTTGTGCCCGGACTCACCATGGGGTTCCTTGGACAGGATTACGTGGGGGTCCCGGAACCGGATTCGGCGGCGGATTCCAATCCGATCGACGAGACGTATGCGAGCCGGCTGGAAGACTGCTTCCGCCGCGCCGGGATCATGCACCTCATGGCCGTGTCCGGCGGACATTTCGTCATCGTCGCCGCGCTGATCCGCAGAATGGGCGCGTACCTGCTCATGCCCCGGCAGATGGTCGCATGCATGACCGTCGTGTCCACGACGCTGATGGCGGCGATGATGGCTCCCGGCGACAGCGTCACCCGCGCGTTGGTCATGGGATGGCTCTCCGCAGCGGCGCTGTTCGTCGGCCGGCGCGCGCAGGCGTTGAGTGCGCTATGCGTCACCTCGATCATCATGCTGCTGACGAATCCCGCCTTGGCGTGGAGTTTCGGATTCGCCTTGTCCTGCGCCGCCGTACTCGGCATCATCCTCATGGCGCGCCCCATGGCCGGCGCTATGGCGTTGCTGTTGCCCGACGCCCTCGCCGATGCGATAGCCATGACCGTCGCCGCACAGGTGACGACATTGCCGATTCAGGTGCTGATGGAGCCGCAGCTGCCGGTATGGTCGGTGCTCGCGAACATCCTCGTCACGCCCGTGGTCGCCTTCTCCACGATGACCGGGCTCGCAGGGCTTGCACTCGCATGGGTGAACATGGATGCGGCGCGTCTATGCGCATGGCTCTCTTCATGGGGTACGCGAATCATGGAACAGGTCGCGATACGTCTGGGGGATGGGAATCAGGCGACGATTCCATGGATGGAGGGCGTGACAGGTGCGTTTGCGCTTGCCGCGGTGGAAGCGGCGATGGTGATCGGCGCCAAGTTGGTCCGACGATGGATTTCGCCGCCGCCCGGAGCCCATATGCTGCTCGGCGAACCCTTCACCAGCAATCCCCGGAACCGGCTTCGCCTTTGGTGGATGGACACCCACCGCATGATCAGTAAACTCACCTGGTAGCGGCGTCGGATGCTTGGCGGGCGTTTGCTTGGCCCCCTCTGTGGAGGGGGCTCCCGGCGGAGCCGGGGGGGGGGTGTTCCTATGTTTTTGTCAATTCTGTAGGGGGTTGATGTGTCGGGTTTTGGTTGGTTGTCGTGGGCGTGCTTCGCCTTGCCGGTGGCGACCGGTGTGTTCGTC